>DASUSU010000280.1:0-3324 GCA_036374915.1 Acidimicrobiia bacterium
GGCCGCGGCGCTTGCCGAGCTGCAGCGGGTGGCGGTCTCCGGAGGGAACATCTTCGCCCAGCTGATGGAGACGGCCAAGGTCGCCTCCTTGGGTCAGATGAGCAACGCCCTATACGAGGTCGGCGGCCGTTACCGGAGAAACATGTGAGCGGCCCTGGGTCGCACTCGGGCCGGTACTGTCCCCGCCAGTGACCCAGGACGAATCCCGCCCCGCGGAAGAAGAGACACCCGGCGAGGCGTCCACCGGGGACCGGTGGCCGCCGGTCACGTATTGGGCCCGCATCTTCGCCGTCCTGGCCCTGGTGGCGGCCGGGGCAGCCATCCTGTGGACCCTGCGAAGCGTCATCCTGGTGATCGTCGCCTCGCTGGTGTTGGCCACCGGGCTCCAGCCCGCAATCGGGTGGTTCGAGAAGCGAGGCTTGAAACGCGGATGGGGCCTCGCCGTCGTGCTCCTGGCCGGGCTGGTGGTCATGGGCGGGCTCGCGGTCATCCTCATCCCGTTCATCGCAGGTCAGCTCGCCGAGCTGGTCGACCGGCTGCCCGAGTTCGTCGCCCGACTCGAGGAGGGCCCCGGTTTCGTCAACAGGGTCGTCGCCTTCTTCGATGTGAACGCCTTGCTCGAAGGCGAGCCGGGGGGCGAAGGGACCGGGCTGGACCCGGTCGGGGTGGCCTCTGGGATCGGGGGCACGATCTTCAACCTGGTCACGGTTCTCGTGGTCACCCCCTACTTCGCCATCGAGTTCCCGGCGCTCAAGGCGTGGGTGGTCCGGCTGCTCCGGCCGCATCATCGTGAGGACTTCCTCTACGTGCTCAACTCCTCGGTCGACCTGATCGCCAACTACATGGTGGGGAACCTGGTGATCAGCATCATCGCCGGGGTGGTGGCCTACGTCGGGTTGTTCATGCTCGACGTGCGCTACGCCCTCGCCCTTGCCGCCTGGGTGGCCTTCACCGACATCATTCCCGGGGTGGGCGCCCTGCTCGGGGCGGCGGGTGTTGCCGCGGTGGTCGCCTTCCAGGGTGGGCCGCAGGTCGCCGCGGCCCTGGTCCTGCTTCTCGTCTACCAGCAGGTGGAGAACTACTTCGTAGCCCCCCGGGTGATGAACCGGGCGATCGACCTCAACCCGGCCACCGTGATCCTGGCGTTGTTGATCGGTGGTTCGTTGGCCGGTCTGGTCGGGGCGCTGCTGGCGCTGCCCCTGGCCGCCATGGCCAAGATCATCGTCTTCGAGCTGCTGGTACCGGGCCGGATCGAGTCGTTGCGCAAGGAGCCGGTCGACTCGCCCCGGCCCCCGGGCCGAATCAGGCGCCGAGGGGCCCGACCGCTTCCCTGATGCATCGGGTGTCCGTCGTCGGGAACTCGGGGTCGGGCAAGACCACCGTCGCCCGCGCCATCTCCGATCGGCTCGGGATCCCTCATCTCGAGCTGGATGCCATCTATCACCAGCCAGGTTGGTCGGCTCGGCCCGAGGCCGAGATGAGGCGGCTCCTCACCGAATTCGTCGAACAGGACAGATGGGTGGTGGACGGGAACTACACCAGCCTCGGGGTGGCCGACCTCGTCTGGCCCCGGGCCGACACACTGGTCTGGCTCGATCTTCCCCGTCGGGTGGTGATGCGACAGGTGATCTCGAGGACGATCAGGCGGGTGTCGACCGGGGAGGAGCTGTGGAACGGGAATCGGGAGCGATGGGGCAACCTGGTCGATCCCAGGCCCGGCCGCAACATCATCCTCTGGGCGTGGACCAGGCAGGCCCAGGTCAGGCGGGGCTATGAGCAGAGGCTCGGCGACGGATCGTGGGATCACCTCGATGTGATCCGCCTCGGTACCGGGGGTGAGGTCCGGTCGTTCCTGGCGGATCCGGACCGGCGGGCCGACCGGTGACAGCCGGTCCGCGATCGGGCTCAGCCGCCGGATCGCATCCGGGCCGCCCGGGCATGGGCCTCGAGCCCTTCGAGACGGGCCAGGTGCACGGTGTCGTCGACCAAGACGGCCGGATCGTCGAGCCGGGACCAGGTCGGTGAGCGGAGGAAGGTGAGCACCGACAGCCCGGACTGGTACCTGGCGCCGCCCCCGGTAGGGAGCACGTGGTTGGGCCCGACTCCGTAGTCGGCGAACGCCTCTGCGCTGCCTCCGCCGATGAACAGCGACCCGTAGCTGTGCAGGGACAGGGCGAGCTCCTCACCGTCCTCTACGTGGAGGGCGAGATGCTCCGGGGCCAGCTCGTCCGCGGCGAGGGCGGCCTCCTGCAGCGAGGCCACCACCAGGGCGAACCCGTTGCCCAGGGCGGCCGCTGCCGTCTTCGATGTGGGAAGGTCGGAGAGCTGAACGCCGATGGAGGCCTCGACACGGCCGAGCAGGGACTCGCTGGTCGTCACCAGCATCGGCGTCGCCTCGGTGTCGTGCTCGGCCTGGGCGAGCAGGTCGGCGGCGACCAGGTCGGGGTCGGCCGAGTCGTCGGCGACGACCAGGATCTCGCTCGGCCCGGCCAGCCCGTCGATGCCGATCTCGCCGTAGAGGTGCTTCTTGGCTGCGGTCACCCACTTGTTCCCCGGGCCCACGATCATCTGACAGGGCGGGGAGAGGGTCCCGAAGGCGAGGGCGGCGACCGCCTGGGCACCGCCCACGGCGAGCAGCCCGGAGGCGCCGGCGATGGCGGCGGCGGCCAGCGTCACCGGAGTCGGTCGCGGTGAGGCGGCCCACACCGTCTCCACACCGGCCACCCGGGCGGGGACGATCGTCATCGTCGCCGACGAGGGGAGAGGATGACGCCCCCCGGGGACATATGCGCCGGCCGACGACACCGGGATCCAGCGATGACCGGCCCTTCCCCCCTGCACCGGGACATCGACCTCGCCGAGCGCCTTTCTCTGCTCGGTGGCGAAGGCATGGACCCGGCCGGTGACACGTTCGAGGAGACCCAACTGCTCTCCGGTGATGGCCGTCGTCGCCTGTTCCAGGCCGGCCCGGTCGCGCACGAGCTCCTCACCCGGGCCGAGATCGCCGAGACGCTCGCCGTGCTCACGCAGCGCGGTCTCGCCACGACGCCGGACATCCTCCACGATTGCCGCCGCCTCGGCCAGGGTCCCGGGATCGACCGGCCGGCGCAGGGTGGGAGGAAGGCCGTCGAGCCGTTTCAGGAACGGGCTCAACGGGGTTCGTCCTTGGACCTCATCGGGCGCCGGGTGACCCGTCGCTCACGTCTGTCCAGCTCGGCTTCGATCGCATCGAGCCCAACCCCGGCCGCGGCGGCCCGGACCAGGAGAAAGTAGAGGAGGTCGGCCGACTCGTGGATCACCTGGTCGGTATCGGTGGCGGCGCCC
>DASUSU010000281.1:0-4245 GCA_036374915.1 Acidimicrobiia bacterium
GTACTGGCGCATGGTCCAGGGGCGGCCCCGATACATGGTCGGGTAGGGCCCCCGGGTGAATGGAAACTCACCGGGACGGCCGATCAGGTCAGGATCTCCCGGCTGGTCGTGCACGACCTCGATCTCGATGTCGCTGGTAGTGCGACGGCTTTCCTCCATGTCAGAGGTATCCTGCCACTCTGCCCGGCGACTGTGGTCGGGAACTTCCAGGACCACCACAACGTCCCTTTCTTTCTATGGCCCAGAAAGCCCTCATCCACCAAATAGAGGCGCGTGAACGAAGCGGCCGATGGTTCGGCGCACTTGCCACGCTTCTCTCCATATCCCTGCTCCTCTCGGGATGGGTGGGGCTGTTTGCGTTCCTCGGCGCCAACTCCGCGTATGGCACCTTCGAGGGGGTCAAGGAAGAGTGGGTGCCCGACACCAAGTCCATGGAGCTGACCCTGCCCGACCTGAGCCGGGTGAGCCGGATCTTCGCCGACTCCGGTGAGGTGCTGGCCGAGCTCCACGACGGGCGCAACTCCGAGCCGGTGGCGTACAGGGACGTCCCCGAGACCCTGGTCTATGCCATCCTCGCCGCCGAGGACAGCCAGTTCTTCGAGCACGAGGGGATCGACTTCTCCGCCATCGTCTCCGCCGCCATCGACAATCTGATCAGCGACCGGACCCGTGGCGGGTCGACCATCACCCAGCAGGTGGTCAAGAACGCCTTCGTCGGCTCCGAGGTGAGCATCCAGCGCAAGATCACCGAGGCATTCGTCGCCGCCGAGGTGGAGCGACGGTTCCCCAAGGAGCGGATCCTCGAGTACTACATGAACTCGGTGTATTTCGGGGCCGGGGCCTACGGGGTCAAGACCGCCGCCGAAGAGTTCTTCACCAAGACGATGGACCAGCTCACGATCAGCGAGGCGGCGACCCTCTCGGTCATGGTGCGCAACCCGTCCCTGTATAACCCGCGCCGTTTCCCCGAGACTGTCCTGGAGCGGCGCGACCAGGTGATCCGGGAGATGGAGGAGAACGGGTGGATCACGGCCGAAGAGGCCGACGCCGCCGTCGCCGAGCCGCTGGGCGTGATCGAGGCCCCGCTGCGCCGCGGGCTGGCCGACCATGTCGTAGCCGAGGTGAAGCGGCAATTGCTCAACGATCCGCAGTTCGCGATGCTCGGGGACTCCCCCGAGGAGCGCAAGAAGGCGGTGTTCGGATGCCCGGCCGACGACGTGGCCTGCGAGGGCGGTGGCGGCTTGCAGGTGTTCACCACCATCGATCTCGAGCTCCAGCAGAAGGCAAACGAGATCCTCGCCTCCTGGCTCCCGCTCCCTCCCTACGAGGAGAACCTGGCCAAGTGCAAGGAGGTCCTGCCCAACGAGACCGACGACTACCTGGCCCGATACGCCGAAACCCACTCTTGTGTCCCCACCGGCGCGATGACGATGGTCGACAACTGGACCGGCGCGGTGAAGGTCATGGCCTCGGGTCTCCCCTTCGAGTTCTCCCAGTTCGACCTGGCGGTCCAGGGCCGGCGGAACCCGGGGTCCTCTTTCAAGCCGTTCGCACTCGTCGCAGCTCTGGAGAACGGCTTCACGATGGGTCACACGTGGAGCGGCAAGAGCCCGGTGAAGATCGAGTGCCCTTTCCCTTGCGCTCCCAACGGCTCCAATATCTGGACGGTCAGCAACGCCGGGGCCTCCTATGGCGTGATCGACCTGGCCCAGGCGACCTACGGCTCGGTCAATGCGGTTTACGCCCAGCTGTCGCTCGAGGTCGGCCCGGAGAAGATCGTCGACGTCGCCAAACGGATGGGTGTGGACGAGTCCGCACTGGACCCGGTCCTCTCCATCGTCCTGGGCAGCTCGGCGGTGAGCACCAGGGAGATGGCGAATGCCTTCTCCAACTTCGCCACCAACGGGGTGCATGCCGATGACTACGTCATCGCCAAGATCGTGAACAGTGCCGGCGAGACGATCTACGAGCACGAGGTGGAGACGACCCAGGTCGCCGATCCCGCCATCTTCGCCGCCGCCCATCGCGCTCTCTCGGTGGTACCCGTCTCCGGAACCGCACCCCGGGCCAACATCGGCATCCCGCAGGGGGGGAAGACCGGCACCCATCAGAGCTACCTCGACGCCTGGTATGTCGGGTACACCCCCGAGTACAGCACCGCGGTCTGGGTGGGCTACGAGGCCCAACAGGTCCCTTTGGTGAACGTGGTGATCAACGGCCAGCCCTACGACCGTGTGTTCGGCGGCTCGGTACCGGCACCGATCTGGGCCGAGTTCATGTCATATGTTCATCAGAACCTGCCGGTGACCGACTTCCCGCCGGAGCCGGCCAACATCGGCAAGTACCTGGTGCCGCCGCCCACCACCGTCCCCAACGTGGTGGGCCTGCCCAGGGACGCCGCCATCGCCGAGTTGCGCGAGGCCAAGCTCAATGCCTCCGTCGTGGACATCCCGTCGTTGCAGCCGGCCGGCACAGTCGTCAGACAGTCCGTCGGAGGAGGGGCGACGGTGCGCCAGGGCTCGTTTGTCACGATCTATGTCTCCACCGGGGAGCTGCCAGTCGGGCCCCTGCCCAATCTCACCGGGCTGACGATGGAGGAGGCCGTCGAGATCATGAGTGCCTTCGAACTGGACACCGGGGTGAAGGCCAACCTCACTCAACAGGAGATCGGGACGACCAATCAGGCTCTGGTAGGTCGAATCGTCCAGACCAACCCGCCACCGGCCACGGAGGTCCAGGGTGAGATCAACGTGATTGTCTTCATCGGGGTCTTGCAGGGCAATCCCCCACCGACCACCGCCCCACCACCACCCTGATCGCGGAGAGGGTCGAGCGGACTCGCCCCAACGCCCGGCCGGGAGGGGTCAGCCCGACCTGAGCGCCTCCACCGGCTCCAGTGCTGCGGCCCTCAACGCGGGATAGAGACCGGCGACGAGACCGGTGACCGCGCCGACCAGAGGGGCGGCCAGTGGGACGATCGGGTCGAGAACCGGTGTCCAGGTGCGGGCGGCGGAGATCCCGACCACCAGCAACACCCCGAGACTGGCCCCGATGATCCCGCCGACCAGGCCCATGGCGGTCGATTCCATCAAGAACTGGCCGGCGACATGGCGCCGTGCCGCCCCCAGGGCGCGGCGAAGCCCGATCTCGCCGATCCGCTCCAACACCGAGACCAGGGTGACGTTGGCGATTCCGATCGCTCCCACCAGAAGCGACACTCCTCCCAGGACCAGGAACAGGGCGTTGACGTCGCCTTCGACATCACGACGCAGGTCCTGAGGCTCCGGAGGCTTCTGCACCCGGAGCAGGTCCGGCTCATTCGGCGAGAGTGCGATGGCCGCCTGCTCGGCGATCAGGCTGGCCGCCCCGATCTCGACGTCGATCTGGACCGTCGTGGCCGACTGATAGCCGTAGTCCTGACGGGCGGTGCCCTCGGGCATGATCACGCCGTTGAGCAGCTCGGGCTGTCGAAGCACGGCGTCGAGGATCCCGATCACGACGAAGGCATCCTCGCCGATGAACACCACGGGTTGCTGATCGACCCGGGTCACATTGAGCCGTTGCGCTGCGCCGGTGCCGAGAATGACCACGCGATCCCCCCGCTCCGAATGGCCCGAATCGAACCAGCGGCCGGTAGCAAGATCACCTCTCACCGCGCCGAGAAGGCCGGGAGTGGCCGCGTACACACTCATCTGGAACTCGGTCTGGGCCAGCGGGTCGGGGATCGGGACCGAACGGACCAATGCCCCGCCAACGTCGACCGGGCCGAACGCCCCGGCCGCGCTCACCCCGTTGAGACGAAGCAGGCGCGAGTCGGCGTCGGCGGGGATCTCGACTCGAGAGTCACCACCCGGGCCGAAGAAGAAGCCCTGCTCGTTGGTCACGACGACCGAGGTGGCGGCCAACTCGTCGAACCGCCCCACGATCTGATTGCCGGCCGTCTTGGCCACGCCGAGAGTGGCCACAAGCGCCCCGATGCCGAGGACGGTGCCGAGCACGGTCAGCACGGTGCGGCCGGGCCGGGCGAAGATCCCCGCCACCGCCTCGGCGGCCAGGTCGCGCAGGGACATCCTCGCCGGGGCCACCTCCTCCCCGCCTGCGACGACGACGAGATCGGTCACGTCATCGACTCGATTCGTCCGTCGCGAAGGTGGATTGCTCTGTCGGCGTGAGCCGACACCTGGGTGTCGTGGGTCACCACCACCAGGGTCAGGCCGTCAGCGCGGAACTCGTCGAAGAGACCGA
>DASUSU010000282.1:0-17849 GCA_036374915.1 Acidimicrobiia bacterium
TGGTGACCTTGCCTATATGCGGGACGCCGAACAGTCCGTTTTCCGGCTCAGCCTCCCTTTGGGCCGCGATGCAGATCTGATCGCCCTCCCTGCATCAGAAACGACGGTGAATCCAAGGGCCAATCACCCAACACGGGCGGCTATCGAACAGGTTCTTGCCGCTGGCGGCCCAAGCATCATCTTCGAGCCCGTGGTCGACCTCCGGGCAAGGCAACGAGGGGAGGAGCGAGTGTTCGGGTATGAGGCCTTGTCGAGGTTCGACTTCGCCTCACCGCCGGAGTGGTTCGATGTGGCGCGGGCCTCTGGCCTGCAACTCGAGCTCGACCTGACCTGTGTCCATGCAGCTGTCGCGGCCTTCGCCTCCAACGACCTCACGGGTTGCCTAGCAATCAACGTCCACGACGCCACCCTCATGTCATCTCGGCTCTTGGAGGCACTAGAAGGGCTCGACCCGTCGCGGACCGTCGTCGAACTATCGGAGACGGCGTCGATCAGGAACTACGAGAGAGCCAAGGAGGTCATCGACACGTTACGCAGGTGGGGGATCCGGCTCGCCATCGACGACGTCGGGTCAGGCGAGATCGACATGTGGCACATCCTCAGACTGCAACCCGCGATCATCAAGATCGACAGGAGCCTGGTGTGCGACATCGACAGCACACCTCGCAACCGTGCCCTGATCCGAGGGCTGACATCCATGGCAAGCGAGCTCGGGATGCTGGTCGTGTGCGAAGGGGTCCAAAGCAAAGTGGAAGAGGCAGCCTTGCTCGACCTCGGTGTCCGGTTCGGGCAAGGTTATCTGTTCGGCCCGCCTGCTCCACCGGGGCGGTCAGGGCTCCTCTCCACAAGATCGCCCCTGACCGGGAGCGAAAGAGCTTCTTCCACTTGACAATCTTATGTTGTAAGGCTACGTTTCCTCGGCAAGACTTACGACGTACGACCGAGGAGAGACATGAGCGAGGCGACGATGTCGAGAAACGATCACGCCACGACCGGGAGCGCACGCACGCAAGCAGACCGGAGCCCGACCTCCTCCCCGGCCCTGAGGAGGACCGCCCGGGTGGCGGGGCTCTGCTATCTGGCGCTGGCCGTCACCGGGGGAGTCGGATTCCTGCTGGTTCGCCCCATGATCCACGTCGAGGGCGACCCGGCTGCGACTCTGGCCAACCTGGTCGACCGCGCCGGCCTCGCCCGCGCCGGCCTCTCCTTGGAACTGGCCCTGGTGGTGACCCAGGCGCTTGCCGCGGTCTGGTTCTACAAGCTGTTCAGATCGGTCAACGGCGCCGCGGCTTGGGCGCTCGCCGTCTTCGGGATGGCGAACGCCGTCGCCATCATGGCCAGTGCAGGGTTCACGGCCACGGCGCTGGCAGTGTCGAGCGACTTCGGCCTCGCCCCCGGCGGCGACGCGGCCGGCACGGTGCAGCTGCTGTACCAGCTCAGCTCGGAAAGCTGGGGGGTCGGGTCGCTCTTCTTCGGTCTTTGGCTGATCCCCATGGGCCATATCGCAACCAGCTCGGGTCTGATGCCCGCATGGCTCGGCCGGATCCTGGTGATCGGCGGGCTCGGCTACCTGCTGAGTGCATTCGTGGGCTATGGCGTCGCCAACGCCCCGACATGGCTGGTCGTGGGACTCCCTGTCCCGGCGACCATCGGCGAGTTCTGGATGATCGGCTACCTGCTCCTCAGGGGAGTCCGCGGTTCAGTTCCTCCCGGGCCGGGGGATCGCTGAGCCGCGGATCGACATCCGATGGTCGGGCTGAGAGGATTTGAACCTCCGACCTCTTGACCCCCAGTCAAGCGCGCTAACCAAGCTGCGCCACAGCCCGAGTTGTGGATACCGAATCGTAGCGTCAGCGGTCGATCAGGAGGAACGTGTCACCCGAGGTCGGGAAGACAGCGTCTCGCCTCCTCGGCCTCGGGATACCCGGGAAGTGGGGTCTCAGCCGCTCCCGGCGGTGACTCCCAGTACTCCCGGGCCGTCCCGTCGGCCGGCTCAATCGGCTCTCCCGATTCTCCCGCCGCCCACACTGCAGGCACGCCCGTAGGGATGTCCGGTGCCATGACCAGGGCGCCGATCATGAGCGCGGGCCAACCCTCTTCGTTTCTTCGATGTTGCGCCACCTCGACGATGACAGTCGCTCCCAGCTCCATATGGTCGTCGATCAGGCCGTCCTGAATCTTGACGACGAGGTCTCTGGGCGCCTCCCGGCAGACCATTCTCCCTCCCCATGAGTTGTTCCCCCACTTCGAAAAGAAGTGCTCTTCAAGAGATTCGGCATTCGGGGAGGGAAAACTTGAGCCAATTCTTGGAAAACGTCCCGGGTGATCCGCGGTCAAGCGGGCTCCCCCGACTGCCGATCTGGTTGATGGAGGTCGATTCGTTGCGGGACAAGACATTCAGGACCATTGGAGCCACCGCGGTGCTCCTCGGTATCGCAGTTGCCGCCCTGGCCCAGGCCGGGCCCGGCCAGGAGGCGCCGACCGAGATCGCGGTCCCGGAGGCAACCCGTGGCGCGTCTCTGGACACGGTCAGCCCTTCGACCACGGTCGGTGAGCCGTTCCGATATCGGGTCGGGCTCCTCGCCGGCATCTCGACCGACAACTTCTGGGAGTACATCGGAGCCCAACCCACAGCCTGGAACGCCTACGTGCTGGGCCCGACCAAGCCTGCGCTGTACGGGATCGATCCCGACGGCAGCGAGCTGATCCCCGATCTGGCCACCGGGGAAGGCCCACCCGCACCGACACACGGAGTCGATGTATGGCAGGTGCGGATCGAGCTCGGTCAGCACCTGACCTGGTCGGACGGCGAGCCGGTGAGCGCGCTCGACGTCGTCTACACCTTCGAGACGGCGCGCAGGCTCGGTCTCGAAGGCGGCTGGGGGGAGGCATTCGGTCCCCAGGTCGAGGCGATCGTCGCCGAGTCGGCCACCGAGCTGAGGATCGAGTTCTCGGAGCAACCCGGTCTGGGGGTTTGGCCCTATGGGATCGGGTTGGCGCCGATCATGCCGGCCCACGTCTGGGCGCCGCGCACCGCCGCCATCGACAATGCCGCCGACCTCTACGGGCTCGACGGTGCCGGCGACGTGTCGGGCGGGCCGCTTCAGATCACCGCCATCACCGGCAAACTCATCGAGGCGGAGGCCAACCCTGGCTATCCCGGCACCGGACCGGCCGGCGTCTCCTACACCGTTTTCTCCGACGAGGCGGCAGCGGTTGCCGCGATGAAGAGCGGGGACATCGACGCCATCCTCGACCCCAACGGCCTGTCTGAGGCGGGATCGGCCGCCCTCGACGGGGCCGACGGCATCACCGTGGAACGGAGCCCGGCCAACTCCGTCCGCTATCTCGGCTTCAACCTGACCCGGGCCCCGATGTCCGAGCCGGCATTCCGTCGCAGCCTGGCCTTGCTCCTCGATCGTGAGGACATCGCCGACGACCTCCTTCCCGGGGGAGAGGCGGCGTACACGATGCTGTCGCCGGCCAACGAACCGTGGTTCGACCAAGTCCGGGCCGAATCGATTGCCGGTCCCTACCGCGAGGACATCGCCGCGCGGCTCGAATCGGCGCTGTCCCTGCTCCAGTCGGCGGGCTACGAATGGGAAGCCGCTCCGACGCTGGTCGATGGCTCTCTGGCTCAGGCCGTGGGTCTCACCATCGCTGGTGCAGCTCCGGCCCCGCTCACCATCCTCACCCCGGGCGACGAGTACGACCCGGCACGACACGACTACACGGAGCGAATCGAGGCGACGCTCGAGCTGCTCGGATTCGATGTCCGACCGGTGGTGACCGATTTCGACACCGTCGTCGACCTTGCCTTCAGCCAAGACGAGGCCGGGGCGCGCCAGTACGACATGTACGTACTCGGCTGGACGCTGGGAAGCCCGGTGCGCCCCGACTACTACCGGTGGTTGTTCGCCACTGATGGTGTGGCAAACTCGACGGGGTACTCCAACCAGGAGCTCGACGCCCTCTTGACCGGATACCAGGGCGCTTCCGACCCGACCCGGGCCAGGGCGGCGGTCTGGGACATGGAACAGATCCTGGCCCGGGACCTTCCCTACCTCGTGCTCTACCACCCCGACATCGTCGAGGGGTACCGGTCCGACCGGCTCCGATTCGGCGAGCATGCGGTGTTGGGCGGGATCCAGGGCCGTCTCGGCGGTCTGGCCGACCTGCGCCCGGCGCCCTAGGGCGAGGATGCCGAGGGCGTCCGGTTAGCCTGCGCGCCGTGACCGAGGCCAGAGCGAGCGATCGCGTGATGACCATTCCCAACCTGGTCTCATTCGTTCGCCTCCTCACCATCCCGGTCTTCTGGTGGGTGCTCCTGGTCGAGGACAACGTGCCGGTAGCGGCCTGGATCGTGTTCATCGTGGGATGGACCGACTGGATCGACGGGTTCCTGGCTCGTCGCCTCGACCAGGTGAGCGAGGTCGGGAAAGTCCTCGATCCAGTGGCCGATCGCCTGATGATCGCCTCTGCCCTGGTCGGTGGTCTCATCGCCGGGGTGCTCCCGGTCTGGTTCGGCTGGGGACTGATCGGGCGAGAAGTCCTGGTCGCCGGTCTGGCGCTCTATCTGGCGGCGAGGGGCGGGGGCACCATCGAGGTTCGCTGGCTGGGCAAGGCGGCGACCTTCGCCCTGTACGGAGCGATCCCGGCCTTCTACCTCGCCGCGGCCGGAGTCGCCGAATGGCTGATGGAGCCGACCGCCTGGTTCTTCGGGATGCTCGGCCTGGTCCTCTACTGGTACGTCGCCGTCCTCTACGTCGGCGACAGTCGGGCCAAGCTCGCGGCGTTAGAGTCCGCACCCGACACCGAGGAGGTTTGATGCAAGTACCCGACGGTCTTCTCTACACAGAGGAGCACGAGTGGATCCTCTCGCTGGAGGACTCCATGGTCAAGATCGGGATCACCGACTATGCCCAGGACCAACTGGGTGACGTCGTGTTCGTCGAGCTCCCCGAGGTGGGCAAGACGGTTGCCAAGGACGACGTCCTCGCCGAGGTGGAGAGCACCAAGTCGGTGGGAGAGGTGTACGCCCCGTTCCCGGGCACCATCGCGAGTGTCAACGAAGCGGTCTCGTCCAGCCCTGAGCTGGTCAACCAGAGCCCGTATGAGGACGGATGGCTGGTGACGATGAGCGTGGAGGGGGAAATCCCCTCCGAGAACCTCCTCGATGCAGCCGGGTACAGGACGCTGACCGAGTAGGGCGGTCGACGGCTCACCGACCGCAACTACCTATCATTCTCTCTCGATGACCGACGAGAGAGATCGAGCCGAAGGACAGCCCGAACCTCAAGTAGAGGTCGACGGCGACCCGACCATCGTCTACGTCCCGATCCAGGATCGTGCGGAACGCTTGAGTCGGGAGGAGGCATCGAGTCTCGACGGCGTGTCCGGGTTCGCGTTGATAGTCGAACGGGGGCCCAGGACCGGGATGACCTACCTCCTCCCGGATGGGAACACCACGGTCGGGCGTCATCCGGAGAGCGACATATTCCTCAACGACGTGACCGTGTCCCGCCAGCACTGCCGATTCGTGGTGGACGACAGCGGGCTGGCGGTCGAGGACAGCGGCTCGACCAACGGGACCTATGTCAACGACGCCAGGGTCGACCAGGCCACCCTCAAGGCCGGAGACGAGGTCCTGGTGGGCCGATTTCACTTCGTCGTCGCGTACGGCGATGAGCGATAGCCACGCCCTGAGCATCGGGGAAGTGATCAATCTCCTCCGGGACGACTTCCCCGACGTGTCGGTGTCCAAGATCCGATTTCTCGAGTCACAGGGCCTGATCGACCCGGGCCGGTCCGACAGCGGCTACCGCCAGTTCGACCAGGAGGACCTGGCCCGGCTTCGCTTCATCCTGCAACAGCAGCGCGACCACTTCCTTCCGCTCAAGGTCATCAAGTCCAAGCTCACACTCTGGGAACGGGGCGAGGACCTCGCCTCCCGCACGGTCGAGCCCGCCTCGAGCCTCGAGACGAGAGGCGAGCCGCTCAGCCGGGACGACCTGTTGCGTCGGTCGGGCCTTTCACCCTCCGAGCTCGACGAGCTGATCGAGGTCGGCGTCCTGCGCTCGCCCGGCGAGCCGGAGGTGTTCGCCCCCGACACCGGTATCGTCGCCACCGAGGCGAAACGTCTCATGGATCAAGGTCTCGAGCCCCGCCATCTCCGGACGATCCGACTCTCGGTGGATCGCGAGGCGGACCTGTTGCGCCAACTCGCCGCACCACTGCTGCGGGCCCACAACCCGGAGGCACGGGCCCGGGCCCGGGACCTGCTCGAGTTGAGCGGGGGAGCGGTGCAGGCGATGCACCGAGCCATGCTCGAGGACGAGCTCAAACAACAGATCGGCTCATGAAGTACCTGCTCCGGGTCGTGGGGCCCTTGACACTTGCGTTCTGCCTGATCGCCGCTCCGGTCTCCGCGGCTCCATTCACCTACCCGGCCCCGGTACTCGAGGCATTCCCGGCACCCGACGCCCCGCAGGTGACCGCGGCCTCGTGGATCCTGTTCGACGAGGCCGCCGGCGTCGTGATCGCCGAGCTCAACGCCGACCAGGAGCGGGCGATGGCCTCGGTTACCAAGGTCATGACCGGGCTGCTCACCGTGGAGAACTCGTACCCGGCCGAGCCGGTGACCATCTCGGAACGGGCGGCGGCGACCGGGGAGAAGGAGATCGACCTGGTGGCGGGGGAGACCCTGCCGATGGACGCCCTGTTCAAGGCGCTGATGATCCACTCCGCCAACGACGCCGCCACCGCCATCGCCGAGCACATTTCGGGCTCGGTCGAGGAGTTCGTCGACCTGATGAACCGTCGCGCCGCCGAACTGGGCCTGACCCACACCTCGTTTGCCAACCCGCACGGGCTCGATGCCCCCAACCACTACACGACAGCCCGGGATCTGCTCGAGCTGGCGCGTGTCGCCATGGCCAACGACGATTTCGCAGAAGTGGTCAAGGCCAAGATCCTCGTCTTCCCGCCCGCCCCCGACGGCACCGCGCGCACCGGGAGCTCGACCAACCTGCTCCTCTGGTCCTATCAGGGGTCCCTGGGCGTGAAGACCGGGTTCACCAGCCAGGCGTTGCTCACCTATGTCGCGGTCGCCGAGCGCGACGGGAGACGGCTCTACGCCGTGCTGCTGGGGTCGGACGGTGATCGCGCCCACTTCGCCGACGCGCGCGCTCTCTTCGACTACGGATTCGAGGAGCTCGCCTACTACGGCGACGCCTCGACCGGCTCGACGTACGTCGCCTCCAAGGACCGGCCTTCACCCGATCCGCTGGTCGCGTTGGGGAGCATGGAAGCCATCGTTCACCTCGCCAGCCACGGTCTGATCCGAGAGACTCCCTCCCCGCTGCGCGACGCCCCCGAGCCCGACCCCCTTCCGATCGTGGAGGTGACACGGAGCGCCGACCCGGGCCCGAGGACGGTTCTCGAGTCGATGCGGTTCTGGCTGGACAACACCCTCGGGGCGGGATGACCTCCTTCGAGCACTCGGTCGAGTTGGTGACCGAGAGCGACATCGGGTCCCGGGTGGCGGAGCTGGGCGAGGCGATGACCGAGGACTATGCCGGGCGTGACCCGCTGTTCGTGGTGGTGATGACCGGTTCGGTCCCGTTCGGAGCCGACCTGGTCAGGTCGGTGGGCTTGCGTTGCGAGGTCGACTTCCTCGGGCTGAATCGATTCGGGGAGAGCGGGAGGATCGGGATTGCGATGGACCTGTCCACCCCGATCCTCGACCGGGAGGTGATCCTGGTCGAGGACATCACCGACACCGGACTGACCCTTTCGGTCCTGCGCAGGATGATGCTCGATCGCGGCGCTGCCAGCGTGGCGACGGCCTCGCTGGTCGACAAGAAGGCGCGGAGGGTCACCGAGGTCCCGATCGAGTACCGGGGTTTCGAGGTCGGCGACGAGTACCTGGTCGGATACGGGATGGACTGGCAGGGGCTGTATCGCAACCTCAGGTCGATCTGGGCGGTGCTCGACATGGAGGCGTTCGTGAACGACCCCTGGGTCCTGGCCAGGGCGCTGGGAATGGCCTCCGGACCTGTGGGGCAGCCACCGGCCGGTGATAACCTCAGCAGGTAATGCCGGGTGACAAAGAGGCCCTCATCGCGATGGACGTGGTGGGTGTCCGG
Organism: Acidimicrobiia bacterium; assembly: GCA_036374915.1. GTDB lineage: Bacteria > Actinomycetota > Acidimicrobiia > Spongiisociales > ZC4RG35 > JARDZU01. The sequence goes on from DASUSU010000282.1 coordinate 8,148, forward strand.
GTGGAACTGCCTTCCAACCAGCCGATCGTCCTGCTCAGGGAATCGGAGGGGACCCGGTACCTGCCCATCTGGATCGGCGGCTCGGAAGCCACCGCCATCGCCACAGCCCTCGAAGGGGTCACCCCGCCACGCCCGCTCACCCATGACCTGATGCGCTCGGTCATCGACGCACTCGGGGCCCTGGCGGTCCGGGTGGTCATAACCGAGATGAGAGACTCGGTGTTCTACGCAGACCTCTCCCTCGACATCTCCGGGCGCGAGGTCCATGTCTCCTCACGGCCGTCCGATGCGATCGCGTTGGCGGTCCGCACCGGCACCCCGGTCTTCGCACTCCCCACCGTGCTCGACGACGCCGGAGTCGTCTTCGAGGAGGAAGAGGAGAACGAAGAGGAGGAGGTGGCCCGGTTCCGCGAGTTCCTCGAGGAGGCGACGATCGAGGATTTCCTCGGTGGGGAGAACGAGCCCGGGGATTGACCACTTTCCCCAGACTTATCCACAGATTTCATTGACATGGGTCCCCTGGAACGGGTAGCTTGCTCACAACGGCGGAGTTACACGTATGTAACCCGGAGGATTCACATGACCCAAGAGCGGGAATTGGGCTATCGCGCCCCACAGGTCTGCAAGCTGGTCGGCATCACCTACCGGCAGCTCGACTACTGGGCGCGCACCAACCTGATCCGACCATCGATGCAGGAAGCTACCGGCTCGGGGTCGCAGCGGCTCTATTCTTTCTCCGACGTGGTCCAGCTGAAGGTGATCAAGAGACTCCTCGACGCCGGCATGAGTCTCAAGAAGATCCGTTCCGCCGTCGACATCCTCCGCGAGCAGATGGACTCCGAGCGACCGCTCGCCGACGTCACCCTCCTCAGCGACGGCCAGACCATCTACGCCGCCCACTCCGAGCAGGAGGTAGTGGATGTATTCCGCCGGGGCCAAGGCGTGTTCGGGATCGCCATCGGCCCGGTCCAGGACGAGGTCGAGGGTGACATCCATCAGTTGTTCCCAGGAGACGAGTTGGCCGGGGTGGTCGAGGCGGGAGCCACTTGATCACGGAACGACGCTCGGCCCACGAGACCGAGTTCGCTCACAACAGTGAGCGCCAGTTCGCCCTTCTTCTCGATTTCTACGAGGTCCCCTGGGACTACGAGCCGAGATCTTTCCCGATCGCATGGGACAAGGACGGGACGCCCACCCAGTACTTCACCCCCGACTTCTACCTCCCCGAGGACGACCTCTACATCGAGATCACCACGATGAGCCAGAAGCTGGTGACCAAGAAGAACCGGAAGCTGAGACAGCTCAAGGAGCTGTACCCGGAGATCAACTGCAAGCTGTTCTACCAACGCGACTACTTGAACCTGGTGGTCAAGTACGGCTTGGAAGGCCCGGAGAACCTCGAGGAGGCACCGGCGCCGACCAGGATCCCGGGCCGGCCCGCAATCGTCCGACTCGAGGAGCGCGGCGACCGTCTCACCGGATGAACCGGTCCCCGCTCCACGACATCCACGAGCGGCTCGGAGCCCGATTCGTCGACTTCGGCGGCTGGCTCATGCCTGTCCAGTACCAATCCGTCCTCGCCGAGCACCGGTCGGTGCGTACCGGGGCCGGCTGGTTCGATGTCTCCCATCTCGGTCGTTTCGAGCTTGGCGGTCCCGGGGCGGAGACCGCCCTGCTCGGGCTCCTCTCCAACGACATCACCAGGATCGGCCCGGGGCAGACCCAGTACAGCCTCATGCTCAACGAGAGCGGTGGCATCGTCGACGACATCGTGGTGTGGTGGTGGGACCGGGATCGGTATTGGGTATTCCCGAACGCGGCCAACCACGAACGTGTGATGGGGATGTTTGGGTCCGAGCCGGGCTGTGTCGTGCGCGACCTCCAGCTCGAGACCGCCCTCGTCGCGGTGCAGGGCCCCGACGCACCCGGCGTCATCGAGGGCCTCTTCGGTGAGGCGCCGCGGCGTTTCCGCACCGCCGCCCATCGCTGGGGTGGGGGCGAGGTGTGGTTGGCGGGGACCGGTTACACCGGCGAGCGGGGAGGGGAGATCTGCGCCGACCCCGACATTGCCCGCCGCCTGGTCGAATCCCTGGTCGAGGCCGGTGTGGCGCCGTGCGGGTTGGGGGCGCGGGACACGCTCCGTCTCGAGGCCGGGCTCCCGCTGTGGGGATCCGACATCGACGAGGGGACCACTCCCTACCAGGCGGGTCTCGGCTTCGCGGTCGCGCCGGGCCGGGTCTTCCGGGGAAGCGAGGCTATCGAGGAGGAGCGACGCGATGGCCCGCCCCGGCGTCTGGTCGGCTTCGTCCTGGAGGAAAAGGGGATACCCCGCCACGGTCACCGGGTGCGGACCGCCGAAGGCGGGGGAGAGGTGACATCGGGGAACCTGAGCCCGATCCTCGATCGGGGAATCGGGTTGGCGTACATCTCCCCGCCTCCCGAATTGGGCGCCGTCGTCGAGGTGGAGATACGCGACCGCTGGCTGGCCGGCCGTATCGTCGAACCTCCGTTCCACAAGGAGTAGAGATGGGTGTTCGCATCGACCGGCCGATCGTCCCCGATGGATACGGCGTCACCGAAGAGGGCCCTTATCTGGAGTGGGCCGACGTGGAAGACTGGCTGACCGAGGCCACCGAGTACTGGCTGGCCTCCACCCGGCCCGACGGCAGGCCTCATGTGGTGCCCCGATGGGGGGTGTGGCTGGACGAGCGGTTCTGGTACGACGGCTCGCCCGAGACCCGGCACGCCCGCAATCTCTCGATCAACCCGGCGTGCGCCCTCCATCTGGAGAGCGGGACCACGGTCACCATCGTCGAAGGTGCGTCCCGACCGTCCCAGCCGATACGCGGGACCCTGGGAGAGCGGCTGGCGGCCGAGTACTCCCGGAAATACGAGAAGCTGGGATATGCCCCTGCCGCCGACGCCTGGTCCGACGAGCATGCAGGCGGGATGAGAGTCCTGACCCCGGACAAGGCGATCGCCTGGACGCAGTTCCCCGCCGACATGACCCGCTACGTCTTCACCCCATCTACTTAGGATTGATCGTTCCACAGCGAGGGAGCGAGATTGCCGAGCAACGCCCGACCCGTCCCGACCGAGGAAGTCGGCATGGAGTTGGTCAGGGAATGGGCGCCCGAGTCGGCCCCACGGGCCCACATCGTCCTGGTCCATGGCATCGCAGAGCACTGCGGCCGATACGAGCGGACCGGCGACCTACTCGCTCGAGCCGGGTTCTTCGTACGCTCCTTCGACCTGATCGGATTCGGCGGCACCGGGGGGGCACGCGGCGACATCGACCAGTGGAGCCGATATCACGATCAGATCCAGCGTCACATGGAGTGGGCCCGGGCGCAGGACGGCCCGGTGATCCTGATGGGCCATTCCATGGGGGGCAACCTCGCCCTGGGCTATGTCCTATCCGGACGACCCGCCCCCGACCTGCTCGTGCTCTCTGCTCCGGGCCTGGGCGGCGGCGCCGGATGGCAGCGCGCCATCGCCGGAGTCGCCTCCAAGATGGCCCCGACGGTGGCGGTGCCCAACACCTTGAAGGGCGAGCAACTCTCCCGTGACCCGGCGGTGGGCGAGGCCTACTTCTCCGATCCCCTCGTCTACCGCAAGACGACCCCACGGCTTGGCGCGGCCCTGTTCGAGTCGATGGACGAGCTCCAGGAGAGGGCCGGGGAGCTCGACGTCCCCACACTGGTCCTGCACGGTACGGCGGACACGATCGTCCCTCCCCAGTCGACCGCGGTACTGGGTGAGCTCGGCTGCGTGGAGCGGAGGCTGTTGCCCGGGCTCCGTCACGAGATCCTCAACGAGCCGGAAGGCCCGGAACTGGTCCAGGACATCATCGACTGGATCGACGCGCGGATCTGAGCCATGCCCCTGCCACGGGCATTGGCCCGATTCAACCGGGTAGTGACCAACCGGCTGCTTCGCCCTCTCGCCATGGTTCTGCCCAACTTCGGGGTCGTAGTGCACCATGGGCGCGTCTCCGGCCGCGAATACCGGACCTTGGTCAACTGGTGGCGAGACGAAGAGACCGCGATCGTGGCGCTCACCTACGGCCGTGATGTCGACTGGCTCGAGAACCTCAGCGCCGCCGGCGGTGGCGCAATCGCCTGCCGGGGTAGGACCTACCGGTTGGGCGAGCCGGTCGTCATCGGTCGCGAGGGTCTGACACGCATGCCGGGGACGGTCCGGGTGATCTTGAGCACCATCGACGTCGACACCTTCGCGGTCATGCCGATTCTCAGGCCCGATCGGCCCATTTGATCAGCACCTTGCCCGACTCGTGGGAGGCGGTGGCCTCGAAGGCGGACTCGTACTCGTCCACCTCGAACCGGTGGGTGATCACCGGCGAGATGTCCACGCCCGATTGGATGAGGACGTTCATCTTGTACCACGTCTCGAACATCTCGCGCCCGTAGATCCCTTTCAGGTTGAGCATGTTGAAGATCACGGTGCTCCAATCGATGGGGAAAGGGTCGGCGGGTATCCCCAGGATGGCCACGTTGGCGCCATGGATCGTGTTCTGGAGGATGTCCTCCATCGCCGAGGGACTGCCCGACATCTCCAGCGCCACGTCGAAGCCCTCTGTCATCCCCAACTCGTGCTGTATGTCGCCGAGATCCTCGGTCCTGATGTCGACGACCCGGGTGGCGCCCATCAGCTTGGCCAGGTCGAGGCGGTAGGGATTCACGTCGGTCACGACCACGTTGCGGGCACCGGCATGGGCGACCACAGCGGCGGCCATCAGCCCGATCGGCCCCGCCCCGGTGATCAGGACGTCCTCGCCCAGGACCGGGAACTCGAGCGCGGTGTGGACCGCATTGCCGAAAGGGTCGAAGATCGCGGCGATCTCGGGGTCGAGACGCTCGTCGTGGCGCCAGACGTTCGACTTCGGGACCAGGACGTAGTCGGCGAATGCACCGGGCAGGTTGACCCCGATGCCGCGCGCGTCCTGGCACAGATGCCGTCTCCCGGCCAGGCAGTTTCGGCATCGGTTGCAGACGACGTGACCCTCGGCCCCGACCAGCTCGCCCACCTCGAAACCCGAGACGTTCGGTCCCAACCCGACGATCTCGCCCGAGAACTCGTGGCCCACGGTCATCGGGGTGGGGATCGTGGCCCGTGCCCAGTCGTCCCAGTTGAAGATGTGCAGATCGGTGCCGCAGATGCCGGTGGTGAGGACTCGAATCAGAACGTCGTCGGCGCCGGGCTCGGGCACCGGCACGTCCTCCAGACGCAGACCGGTCTCGTCGGCGTGCTTGACCAGGGCCCTCATCCGCGTCGTACCGATTCCATGGTGAACGCACGTTAAAGCAGCCAGGGCCCGTGTTCTGCGGAATCGGCGCCGATGTGGCACGATTGACCCGTGAGCTTGCGCGGGCGTCTTCTGGTCGCGACACCACTGCTGATCGATCCCAACTTCTGGAGGACCGTGGTCCTGATCCTCCAGCATGACGACGAGGGCAGCGTCGGGGTGGTGCTCAACCGTCCCACGCTGGAGCGGGTGGAGACCCACATCCCGGCCTGGGGCGACGTCGCGGCCAAGCCCGGCATCGTGCACTTCGGCGGCCCGGTCGACCCGCGCGTCGCCATCGGTCTCGCCACCGGGCGGAACGGGGAGGCGACCGGAGTGCCCGGGCTGACCATGGTCGATCTGGAGGCGTCGCCGGGCCCCGAGCCGGCTGCGGTCCGCGTGTACTCGGGTTACTCCGGTTGGGGCGGGGGCCAGCTCGAGGCAGAGATCGCGGAAGGTTCGTGGTACGTGGTCCCTGCAGCACCCGACGACCCGTTTGACCGTCCCGAAGGCCAGTGGTCCCGCATCCTTCGCCGGCAGAAGGGCCGCCTCGCCCTGGTCTCCACTTTCCCCGAGGACATCGAGCTCAACTGACCCGCTCCGGCATTTGTCCTCCCGCAGTCGCCCCCGCCCCTACCCTGGCCGGTAATGACCACCACGGCGCCCAAGCTCCGACCCAGCCTCAAGCGGAAGTCTCCCGGCCTGCTCGTCGAGCGAGGGCTGCGGGAACGGGGACTCGAGGTCATCGTGGGCATGGACGAGGTGGGGAGAGGGTCCTGGGCCGGGCCTCTCACCGTCGGCGCGGCCATCGTCCCGCTCGACCGCCGCGTCTACAAGATCAGGGACTCGAAGATGTTGATCGAAGGGGAGCGGGAGGCCCTGTTCGACCGCATCGCCGGATGGTGCGACTGGTGGGCCGTCGGTCACGCCTCACCGAGAGAGTGTGACGAGCTGGGCATGTCCGATGCGCAACGGCTCGCCGCACAGCGGGCGCTCGATGGCCTCGGCATCGTCCCCGACCATGTCCTGGTCGATGGGAACTGGGACTTCGTCGGCGGGGCCACCCGCATCGTCCGCGGCGACCGCACCTCGCTCTCCATCGCCGCAGCCTCCGTCCTGGCCAAAGTGACCCGCGACCGCCTCATGCGGGCGTCGGCCGAGGAGTATCCCGGCTACAACTTCGAGGCGAACAAGGGATACCCCTGCCCGGTGCACAAGGCGGCCCTGCAGGCATGGGGGCCCTCGGCCATCCATCGCCGCTCATGGGTGTTCATGGACCATCTGGTGTGGAACGGGCTGGAGCGGTACCACCGGCCCGAGCCCCAGATGCTGCTTCCGTTCGCGGACTAGCCGCGAGCCACCGGTACCCGATTGCTCCTCACCGACTCCGACCAGGCGACGCTCCGGGGTGAGGCCGGCGAGGCGGCCCGGGTCGCCATGGAGCTGCTTGTGGCCACCGCCGAGGCGGAGGGAGCTTCCGAGCTGCTCGACATCTCGGCGGCCCATATCGACGGCTGTCTCTATCACGGCCAGGCCGGACTCGACTTCGCCCGGTTGCTGGTGAGAGGAGGCGCGAGGGTGGCGGTGCCGACCACGCTCAACGTCTCGTCACTCGACCTGCTCCATCCCCGGCTCTACCGGGGTGATCCGGGGGCCGCCGTTGCAGCCAGGGAGCTGATGGACGCCTACGTGGCCATGGGATGCGTGCCGAGCTGGACCTGTGCCCCCTACCAGTTGGCGGGCCGTCCCGGTCTCGGGGACCAGGTCGCCTGGGGTGAGTCAAACGCGATCGTCTTCGCCAACTCGGTGCTCGGGGCGAGGACCGGGCGCTATGGCGACTTCCTCGACATCTGCTGTGCTCTCACCGGCCGGGCCCCGGCCACCGGTCTCCACACCGACCAGGGGAGGAGGGCGACACTCAGGGTGGACCTCGACATCCCGGACCACGTGCTCGACGACGATCTCCTCTATCCGGTGCTGGGCCATTTGCTCGGGGAGGTCGCCGGGATGGCGGTGCCGGTCGTGGTCGGGCTCGACTCCAGAGCCACCGAGGACCGGCTCAAGGCACTGGGTGCGGCGGCCGCGTCCTCGGGGGCGGTTGCCATGTTTCATGCGGTGGGAGTCACCCCGGAGGCGCCGACCCTGGATGCGGCCACCGGAGGCGCCGAGCCGGAGACCCGGCTCGTCATCGGGCTCACGGAGTTGAGCCGGGCCAGGAGGTCGTTCAATCGAGCGGACGGCCCGCTGGGAGCTGTCAGTGTCGGCACCCCCCACTTCTCCGTCGACGAGATGGGACAGTTGGCCCGCCTGGTGTCGGGCCGCACCACCACCGTGCCCTTCTACGTCAACACCTCGCGGGATGTGCTCGCCCGGACCGAGCAGTCAGGAGCCGTCGCGATCATCGAGGCGTTCGGCGCGACCATCGTCACCGACACCTGCACCTACATCACCCCGATCATGGAGGAGGTCCGTGGGGTGGTGATGACCAACTCCGCGAAATGGGCCTTCTACGCCCCGGGCAACCTGGGAGTCGAGGTCGCGTTCGCCGGGCTGGCGAACTGTGTCCTCTCCGCCCTGAGCGGCGAGGTGATGGTGGGGGAGGAGTGGTGAACCGACCCGAGTTCAGGGTTTTGGTCGACGGAATGGCGACTGGAGAACTGCTCCGTCTGACTGCGCCCCTCTCCCTCTGGGGCGGCCTCGACCCCGAGACCGGGCTGATCATCGACCGGAGCCACCCTCAGCTGGGCAGGAGCATGACCGGGGCAATCGTCTCCATGCCACACGGGCGCGGCTCGAGCTCCTCCTCGTCGGTGCTGGCGGAGGCTCTCCGGATCGGGACCGGCCCGGCCGGATTCGTCCTCGAGATGCCCGACTCGATCCTGGTCGTCGGCGCATTGGTCGCGTACCGTCTCTACGGCGTGACATGCCCCATCGTCTCCGGCCCCATGCCCGACGGGTCGACAGGTACCTGGCAAATCGACCACAATCACGTCGTTCCCCTGTCCGAAGGCTGACAAGGGCCCTCCACGGGGCGGTGGGCACGGACTATGCAGAAATCGAGCCAATTTGCCGATGGATAGACCGAATGAGTGGCATTGACGAACTGAAGGCCTTTTTCAGGCGGATGCCGGTCGCCTTCTACCGCACGTCGACGACGGGTCAGTTGATCGCGGCCAATCCCGCTCTCGCCGCCATTCTCGGGTTCGATTCGGTCGAGGAGATGATGGCTGAGCTGAAGACCGTGGAGACCATCTACATGGAGCCGGCACAGCGAGCCGACTGGCTGCGCAGAATGGCCACCGAAGGGGTCATCCTCGACTTCGACGTTCAGCTCTCCCGACCCGATGGCACGACCATCTGGGTGCGCGACTCGGCCCGGGCGGTGCGGGACGAGAACGGCGACATCGAGTACTACGAGGGCTCCCTCATCGATGTCACCGACAAGTTCGAGGCGGAGCGGACCAAGGACGAGTTCATCGCGACGGTCTCTCACGAGCTGCGCAACCCTCTGGCGGCCATGCTCGGCCTCGGCCAGGAGCTGGCCGACAACTACGACACGTTCACCGACGAGGAACGCCGCGACATGGCACAGATGATCGCACGGCAGGCGGACGATGCCTCATGGCTGATCGAAGACCTGCTGGTCGTGTACCGGGACAACCTGAGTCAGGTCTCGGTCTCGCTTCGGGAGTTCGACGTGACCAAGGAGATCGAACGAGTGCTCGAAGTGGTCGACTATCCGATCGACATCAGGGTGCCGGAGGGGTCTCCGCGGATCATGGCCGATCCGAGGCGAACCCGTCAGATCCTGCGCAACCTGATCTCCAACGCCATGCGATACGGAGGAGAGGACATCCAGGTCACCGTGGACAAGGCGGCCGACCGGATCGAGGTGAAGGTCCAGGATTCGGGAGAGCCGATACCGGATGCCGACGTGGAGCGGATCTTCCGCGCCTACGAGCGGGGAAAGGGCCCTTCCCATGCCGCGTCGGTGGGCCTCGGCCTGAACGTCTCCCGACGGCTCGCCCGGCTCATGGACGGAGACCTCACCTACCGGCACGAGGGAGGGTGGTCGGAGTTCGTCCTGTCCCTGCCTTCGGCTTGAACATGCCGCGCTCCTACCATCGCTGAATGCGCGTACTCGTAACCGGCGGAGCCGGCTTCATCGGCAGTCACACCGTGATCGCCCTGGTCGAGGCAGGCCATGAGCCGGTGATCGTCGACAATCTGTCCAACGCCAAGCGCTCCGTCCTCACCCGCATCGCCCGGATCGCCGGGTCCGAACCCGAGTTCGTCGAGGCCGACGTCCGCGATCTCGATGCGATGGAGAAGGTCCTCCAATCCGGATTCGACGCATGCATCCACTTCGCCGCCCTGAAGTCGGTGGGCGAATCGGT
>DASUSU010000283.1:0-2874 GCA_036374915.1 Acidimicrobiia bacterium
ACGACGGCGCCTTCTGTGTGCTGGTGGTGGAGCACCTCGAAGACCACCAGCGGATGTTCGAGGAAGCGGCACGGACAGTGAAGCCCGGCGGAGTCCTCGCTCTCGTGATGAACCACCCGGTGTGGACCGCCCCCGGATCGACCCCGGTCACCGACTTCGAAGGTGAGACGCTGTGGCGCCCCGGTGACTACTTCTCGCAGGGCGAGACCACCGAGCCGGCCGGCGAGCAACGGGTCGTCTTCTACCATCGCAACACGGCTGAGCTGGTCAATTCCGCCGCCGGGGCCGGCTGGTGCCTGGAGCGCATGCTGGAGGCGCCTCACCACCATCTGACCGATCAGAAGGGGATTCCCCGGCTCATGGCTTGCCGATGGCGCCTCCTACCCTGAGCAGGCGTGTTCGAGCGACCCAAACCGTCGGAGATCCCGGATCAACCGGGGGCCTATCTGTTCCGTGACAAGCACGGGAAGGTGGTCTATGTAGGCAAGGCCAAGAGCCTGCGCAGCCGGGTTCCCTCCTATTTCGGGGTGGGTCTCCACCCCCGCACCCAGGCCATGGTGGACAACGCCAGGTCGGTGGAGTGGATCATCACCGAGTCGGAGGTCGCGGCCCTGATGCTCGAATTCTCCCTGATCAAGCGGCACCGGCCCCGTTTCAACGTCAAGCTCACCGACGACAAGTCGTATCCGTACCTGGCCATCACCCGGAGTGACCAGTGGCCCAGGGCCCGGGTCATGCGCGGGGCGAAGCGCAAGGGGAACGAGTACTTCGGGCCCTACGCCCACACCTACGCCATCCGCAAGACCCTCGACCAGTTGCTGCGCACCTTCCCGGTCCGGACCTGCACCGACTCGTTCTTCGATAGGCAGAGGGCGCAGGGGAGGCCCTGTCTCCTCTATCACATCGAGAAGTGCTCCGGCCCTTGCATCCAGGCGGTCACCCCCGAGGACTACGCACGGATGGTCGATTCTCTCGCCGCCTTCCTCCGCGGCGACACCGAAGGTGTGCTCACCGACCTCGAGGTGCGGATGTGGGAGGCATCGGAGCGTCAGGAGTTCGAGCTGGCCGCCCGGCACCGGGACCGGATCGACGACGTGCGACGGGCCATGCTCCGTCAGGAGGTGGTCACCGAGCGCCCCGAGGACTTCGACCTGATCGCGTTCCATGGCGACGACCTGGAGTCGGCCTTCCAGATCCTCCATGTCCGGAGGGGGCGCCTGGTCGGGCGCATGGGCACAATCGTCGACCGGGTCGAGGAACTGACCGACGCCGAGCTCATGGGACGGGTGATCCGCGAGCTGTACGGAGAGGATGACCCGCCCAAGGAGGTGCTGGTCGAGATCGAGCCCGCCGAGAAGGATCTGCTTCAGGCATGGCTGGAAGAGCGTCGCGGCACCAGGGTCGGCCTCCGCGTCCCGGCCCGGGGAGCGAAGCGACGGCTGATGGAGACCACCGCCACCAACGCGGCCGAAGCCTTCGCCCGGCACCGGTTGAAGCGAAGCCAGGACCACAACGCACGCGCCAAGGCGCTGCGCTCGCTGCAGGAGGTGCTCGATCTCCCCGAACCTCCGCTCCGCATCGAGGCATACGACGTCTCCACGCTGCAGGGCACCAACACCGTGGCCTCGATGGTCGTGCTCGAGGACGGCCTCCCCAAGCGATCCGACTACCGCCGCTTCAAGATCCGGACCATCGACGGGCAGGACGACTTCGCCGCCATGGAGGAGACCGTCCGCCGCAGGTTCCGCGCCTATCTCGCCGAGCGGGACCGGTCCGCTGCCGAGCAGGGCAGGTTCTCCTACCCCCCTTCGCTGGTCCTGGTCGACGGGGGCCCGGGGCAGTTGGGCCGGGCTGTGCGGGTGCTCGACGAGCTCGACCTGGACATCCCGGCCATCGGCCTGGCCAAGCGGATGGAAGAGGTGTTCCTGCCGGGCAAGCCGGAGCCGGTTCGCATCCCACGTGACGCCGAGGCCCTGTATCTGCTGCAGCAGGTCCGAGACGAGGCACACCGATTCGCCATCACCTACCACCGCCAGCTTCGCTCCAAGTCGATGGTCGACTCCATCCTCGACGAGATCCCCGGGATCGGGCCGAAACGAAAGAAGGACCTCTTGAAGCGGTTCGGCTCGTTGAAGAGGATAAGGGAGGCGGGTGCCGAGGCGTTGGCCGAGGTACTACCGAGGAACGTCGCCGACGATCTGTACGCTGCGTTGCACACCTGATCGAGAGCCCCGATGGACCGTCCAGCAACCGATCATCCCCACGTCCTCGTGGTCACCGGCATGTCGGGGGCGGGACGCTCCTCGGCGGCCAAGATCCTCGAGGACCTCGGTTACACCGTGATCGACAATCTCCCGCCCCGGCTGCTCGTCCCGGCGGCCCAGTTCCACGAGTTGCCGGAGCGACACAAGCACCTGGCCGTCGTCATCGACTCGAGAGGGGGCCTCCGCATCGCCGAGCTGACCGGCGCGGTCGAAGAGCTGAGTCGAGAAGGAGTGAAGACCAGGGTGGTGTTCCTCGATGCAGACGACGACGTCATCGTCTCGCGCTACGAGGAGAACAAACGGCCCCATCCGCTCGGCGGCTCCACCATCTCCGAGTCGATTGCCGCGGAGCGGGAGCTGCTCGCCGATCTTCGCGAAGAAGCAGACGTGATCGTCGACACCTCCTCGCTGAACATCCACGAGTTGAGGGACCGCCTGACCGCACAGTTCAGCGAGGACGAGATGGCACGACCGATGCGGGTCTCGATTCGCTCGTTCGGGTTCAAACACGGCACCCCTCGTGACATCGACCTCCTATTCGACGTTCGTTTCCTCCCCACCCCGCACTGGGTCCCCGAGCTGCGACCCTTGCGCGGGACCGACCCGCCTG
>DASUSU010000284.1:0-3689 GCA_036374915.1 Acidimicrobiia bacterium
CAGCCCGAAGCGCATGATCAGCACTTCGCGCTCCCGCTCGTTGAGACCTTCCAGGGCCATGGCCAGCTGATCCTGAAGCGAGGAGAAGGTGGCCACGTCGGGGGGACGGTCCGACTCGAGATCCTCGACCAGGTCTCCCAAGGTGCCGTCCTCGTCCTCGCCCACCGGTGTCTCCAACGAGACCGTGTCCTGGGCGATCCGCTGCAGCTCGGCCACCCGACTCGGGTCGATGTCCAGTTCGCTGGCCAACTCGTCCAGGGTCGGCGCCCGGCCCATCGACTGGGTCATCTCCCGCTGGGCCCGGGTCAGCTTGTTGACCGAGTCGAGGACGTGGATCGGCATTCGAATCGTGCGTCCCTGGTCGGCGATCGCCCTCGAGATCGCCTGGCGGATCCACCAGGTGGCGTAAGTCGAGAACTTGAAGCCGCGTCGATAGTCGAAGCGCTCCACCGCCCGCATCAGCCCGACGTTCCCCTCCTGGATCAGATCGAGCAGTGCCATGCCCCGGCCCACATAGCGACGGGCCAGAGCGACGACGAGACGCAGGTTGGACTGGACCAGTGACTTGTGCGCGGCCTCGCCCATCTCGGCCTCGTGTTGGAGGAACGAGGCGTCTTCTTCGGCCAGGCCTTCCTCGGCGAGGCGGGCTTGGGCCCGTCGTCCCGCCTCCATCTGCATCGCCAGCTCGACCTCCTGCTGGCTGGTGAGGAGCGGGTAGCGACCGATCTCGTTGAGATAGAGCCGCACCGGGTCGGAGACCGAGATCTGGCCGACCTCGATGAACTCCTCGGTGACCCCCGGTCCCTCCTCGGTGAGCTTGATCCCCTGGGAGCGGAGCCCGTCGGCGACCTTCTCGAAAGCCTCCCCGGACGCCTCGGCGTCCTCCAGCTCCTGCTGGACCTCTGCCATCGTGAGAAACCCACGATGCTTGCCCCGTTTGACCAGGGCGGCGACGACCTTGCTCAGTTCCTCGTTCACATCCGGCTGGAGGATCGCTTCTCCTGCTGTAAAGCTATCAAGCGTCGCAAGTTGTCGGTATGGGCCGGCGTCCCCGGCTCCATCTCGGCCAGCTTCCGCTGGAGATCGTCGATCTCGACCTCGAGTCTGCGCTCCTTGACCCGCGACAGCATCTCGGGCCCGGAGGGGAGGGGCCGGTCGTCCATGGCCAGGGAGCGAAGCAGCGACTGGGACCGCTCGTCGGCGACCCGGGAGAGGTCGACCGGCTCACCGGCCGGCGTCGAAACGAGGTCGTCGGCGATGGCGGCGAAGGCCGAGCGCAGCCGGTCGTCGGAGAAGTCCTCCACGGTCAGCCCTTCCACCTGGGACGGGTCGGTCAACAGGACCCGCATCAGCTCGGACTCGATCCGGTCCAGCGGACGATTCGTGTCCCTCTCCGCGCTTCGCCGCCCAATCCGTTCCCCCTCCACCGCTGCTTCTGCTGCCTCGAGGTCGACCCCGACCAGGCGGGCCACGAATCGGCTGTACTCGCGGCGGGCGATCTGGTCGTTGACCCGGCGCACCTGCTCGGCGGCAGCGTGAAGGGCTCGGGCACGGCCTTCCGGCCCGCTCAGATCGTGACGACTCACTTCGTGCTCGATACGTCGCTCGAGCAGCGGTCTCGCCGCCTCGACCGCCGCCACCAGCTCCTCGCCTCTCGACTGCTGGACCAGATCGGCCGGGTCGAGGCCATCGGGCATCACGGCCACCCGGAGGTCGAGGTCGAGACGGAACGGCGACTCCAACTCGTCGCCGCGCAGGGCGGCCCTCGAACCGGCCTCGTCGGAGTCGAAGGCGAGGACCACCTTCTCGCTGAACCGTCGCAGCAGGTCGAAGTGCCCGTCGCCGAGGGCGGTGCCACAGGTGGCCACTGCGGTCTTGACTCCGGCCAGGTGCATGGCGATCACGTCGGTGTACCCCTCGACCACCACCGCCGGGCTCTGGTCGGAGATCTCACGACGGGCGCGATCGAGCCCGAAGAGGATCTGGGCCTTGTGATAGACGATCGAATCGGCCGAGTTCACGTACTTGGCATCGGGGTTGTTGGTCGAGTTGCGGTCGACCTCCTCGATCTTGCGGCCTCCGAACCCGACCGGATCGCCGCGCAGATCGTGGATGGGGAACATGAGCCGCCCCCGGAACACGTCGAACAGCCCGTGCCGGCCCCGCCGGGACAGCCCGGCATCGATCAGGGCACGATCGTCCACGCCGCCGGCCCGGAGCTCCTTGGTCAGGGTGTCCCAGTCGACCCCGGCGAACCCGATCTTCCATTCGTCGATGATCGCCAGGTCGTACCCCCGATTGCGCAGATAGGCGCGTGCCGGGCCCGCCTCCGGGGCACTCTTCAAACGACCGTGATAGACCTCGATCGCCTTCCGGATCGCCTCGACCGCCGCTCCCCGTCGCCCCCTCCGCTGTGCGTCCGCAGCGTCCCGCACCAGGGTGATCCCGGCCCGTCGGGCGAGCAGCTCGAGAGCGTCGCCGAAGTCGACCCCCTGGGTCTCCTGGACGAAGCTGAACACATCGCCCCCCTTGCCACATCCGAAGCAGTGATAGAGGCCCCGGGCGGGGTCGATCGACATCGACGGGGTCTTCTCCTCGTGGAAGGGGCACACGGCCATGTGACTGCGACCGGACCGCTTCACCTTGGTGACCTCGGAGATCAGCTCGACCAGGTCGGTCGCCTCCCGGACCCGGTCGATGTCGCCTCGTTCTGTCATCGCCGGCCGATCATAAGTACGACCGGCCCCCCATCATCGAGAACCGCCCGCGAAATGGTGTCGGATCAGGACAGCTTCTCGGAGAGGAACTGGGCCAGCTGGTCCATCGAGACCCGGTCCTGTTTCATGGTGTCACGGTCGCGCACCGTCACCGCATGGTCCTCGAGCGAGTCGAAGTCGACCGTGACAGCGTACGGGGTGCCGATCTCGTCCTGACGCCGGTAGCGGCGGCCGATCGACTGGGTGACGTCCAGCTCCACCATCCAGCGGCGCCGGAGCTCGGCGGCGATGCGCTCCGCCGGCTCGATCAGCTCCTCCTTCTTGGAGAGAGGGAGGACCGCCACCTTGTACGGAGCGAGTCGATGATGCAGCCGGAGGACGGTTCTCGTCTCGTCGCCGACCTTCTCCTCGCGGTAGGCGTCGATCAGGAAGGCGAAGGTGGTCCTGGTCGCCCCGGCCGCCGGCTCGATGACATAGGGGAAGAAGCGCTCATCGGTGTCGGGGTCGTAGTAACGGAGGTCCTCGCCGGAATGCTCCGAGTGCTGCTTCAGGTCGAAGTCGGTGCGGTTGGCGATCCCCTCCAACTCGTCCCAGTCCCAGGGGAAGCGGTACTCGATGTCGACGGTCCCCGCCGAATAGTGACTCAGCTCGTCGGCATCGTGCGGCCGGATCCGGAGGTTCGACTCGGTCATCCCCAGCCCGGTGTACCAGCCGAACCGCTGCTCCTGCCAGTACTGGAACCATGCATCGGCATCCTCGGGCCGGACGAAGTACTCCATCTCCATCTGCTCGAACTCCCGGGTGCGGAAGACGAATTGGCCCGGGGTGATCTCGTTGCGGAAGGACTTGCCCACTTGGGCGATGCCGAAGGGAAGCTTGAGACGATTGGTCCGGCGGATGTTCTCGAAGTTGGTGAAGATCCCCTGGGCCGTCTCGGGGCGGAGATAGATCAGGTTCTCCTCGGAGTCGACC
>DASUSU010000285.1:0-9485 GCA_036374915.1 Acidimicrobiia bacterium
CGGAGCCGGCGGCAGGTCTTCGTCCAGGATCGCCTCGTAGAGCTCGGTCGTCTCCTCGAGCGGGGCCACGCCCAGCTCTTGGTCGAGCACGGCGACACAGCCCCGATAGGCCTCGATCGCCCCGGGCCGATCCCCCGACCAGGCGTGGAGCAGCATGAGGAGGCGATGTGCGGGCTCGTGGAGCTGGTCGAGATCGATCCACTGGGTCACCGCGGAGATGGCGCCCGGATACTCTCCGTCAGCGGCCAGAGCGGTGGCCAGGCGATTGAACGCGGCACCGATGCGAATTCGGGTCGACTCGGCGACTCCCCTCACCCAGTCCTCGAACTCGGGGGAGCTTCGCAGCGAGAACCCTGCCAGGAAGTCCCCACGGTAGAGGTCGGTCGCTCTGCGGAGATGGGGGATACAGCGGCTGCAAACGTCGTTGGGGTCGTGGTCGTGGCGGGAGGTCGCTTCCAACTCTGCGTTGACCGTCTCGAGGTCGGAGGTGAAGTCCCCGACCAGCGACACTCGATTTCGGTCTGCCTGGATCATCTCGGCGCCACTGGCCGCGCGCAGTGCCGAGAGGGTGCGGCGCAGGGTGGCTCTCGCCCGCTCCTGTGAGGACTCCGCCCAGAGCAGGGATGCCAGCGTGTCCCTCGCAGCCGTCTTCTCCACCACGAGGTAGGCGAGCAGCGCTATCGCCTTCCGGGTGTCGACCTCGAACGGCCTTCCGTCGATCGATACCTCGGGCGGACCGAGCAGATTCACTGCGAGCATCGGCTTTCTCGAATCGCTGGGGAGGGGCAACATAGCTTTGCCCTTCGAAAACTGGACAATGGTCACTTGGAACGCATCACCGGAGCCGGCTCGCCGTCGTTGCGCTTGCGTAACGAATCTCAGCGAGTGTCCCCTGGGATGAGCCGAAGGGTATGAACGGAGAGCCGAGACGGATCGTCCCCACGGTGATTGCCCTGGCTTCCACCGCCGGGATAGTCGCGGGGATGCTCCGCGGCCCGCTCGTTGCGGCCGGCGACGCACTATGGCCGCTCAGCTGGGTGTCCTGGCCGGTGGCCGGTTGGGTGATCAACATTCGGAGGCCCGGCAACCGGATCGGCACGGTGTGTCTCACCATCGGGGCGGTGCAGGGTCTCGCTTTCGCCATCCAGTCGATGGTGCTCGAGGTTCGCTCGACCGCTGCCGCCTGGATGGAGTTGACCTATACCGTGCTCGGCGTGGTCCCATGGCTGGCCATCCTCTGGCTTCTCGTCACCTTCCCGACCGGCGGCTATGCCGGAAGGCTGGAGAGGATCCTGGGCAGGGCGGTGATCGTGCTCGCCGCTTGGGCCATGATCGGCTTCGCCATAAGCTCGGCGCCCCTCACCGACACCGGTCTGGAGAACCCGCTGGCACAGCCATCCCTGTCCGCTTTGGCCGTGATCGCCAACGACTCCGGCTTCTTTCTCGTCATAGCTCTGGGGCTGGCCGCGATCGTCGGCCTCTTCATCCGTTTTGCCCGCAGCACCGGGGTCGAACGGCAGCAGTTCCGTTGGCTGATGCTCGGAGGGTCCGTTTTCGTGCTGATTGCCGGCGCCGGCCAGTTTCTCCCCGAAGGCTCGGCAGGCGAGCTGATCTGGCTGCTCGGGGGCTCAGCGATCCCGATCTCCATCGGAGTAGCCGTCGTCAGATATCGTCTCTACGAGATCGATCGGATCATCTCCCGAACGGTGGGATATGTCCTGGTGATCGGGCTTCTCGCTGCCGTCTTGCTGGGAGCCCTCTCCCTCCTCACCCTGGTCCTGCCGGCGGAGAGCCCACTTGCCGTCGCCGGTTCGACTCTGGCGGCGGCGGCCCTGTTCAACCCGGTGCGCAAGCGTGTCCACGACGCGGTCGACCGCAGATTCAACCGATCTCGCTACGACGCTCAGCGGGTGCTCGAAGACCTCTCCGCCTCGATGCGGGGGCAGATCGACCCCGAAACCGTGCGCCGGGAGTGGGTGGGCGCTGTGATCGGGACCATGCAGCCGGCCACGGTTGCGGTCTGGGTGAGAGAGCGGTTGTGAGGAGAGCCCTGGTCATATCCGGCCTGGTCCTGTGGTCGATGCTGCTGGTGATCGCCGTCGCGGTCTGGCCGATCTTCCCCAGGACGGGCGTCGATGCCACGGCCGGGATCCTGGTGGCGGCGCTCTGTTCCGGCCTGGTGGGAGCCGTCCTTTCTCTCAAGGTTCCTTCGAACTCTGTCGGCCCGCTTGCCCTGATTGCCGGATCGGCAGGCGTCGTCTACTTCTTCGGCAACGAGTACGCGATGGCGTCACTCGGCCAAGGGGCCGGTCTAGTCGGTGCCTACCTCCTCGGCTGGATGGGCTCGTGGGTGGGCGCTCTGTTCCCGATCGGGGTGAGCCTGCTCATCTTCGTCTTTCCGACCGGGAGACCGGTGGGCTGGTGGCGGCTATTGATGGCGATCCCGATCCTCGGGGCGATCTCGTCGTTCTTGGGTGCGGCCCTCTTGTGGGGGCTTCCCCTGACCACCCTGGTCAGCCCTGACCTGCTCAGCCAGATCGGGGCGTACGGGTTCGTCGACGCCGGATTCATCCTCGGGTTCATGTCCGCCATCCCTGCCACGCTCTCGGTCATTGCCCGATTTCGAAGGGCCGGATTCGTCGAGCGGCAGCAGATCAAGTGGCTGCTTGCTGCCACCTGTCTGTTCGCGGTCGCCTACATCGTGGGAGCCACATCAGAGGACGAGTGGGTTTGGTGGGTGGTGTCGGTGGCCATGGCCGCCATCCCTCTGGCGATCCTGTTGGCCGTCCTTCGATACCGGCTCTACGAGATCGATCGGATCATCTCCCGCACGGTGGCCTACGTCATCGTGATCGGCCTGCTCGGGGCGGTGTACGTGGCCGGCGCCGCTGCGATGACGTCCTTTCTCCCCGACGAGTCGCCACTGGCAGTTGCCGGCTCGACACTGGTGGTGGCCGCTGCCTTCAACCCGGTGCGGAGGCGGGTCCAGGATTGGGTCGATCGCCGGTTCAACCGTTCTCGCTATGACGCCCGCCAGGTGATGGATCGATTCGCCGGCTCGCTTCGAGGCGGAATGGACAGCGATGGGCTGGTCGACGGCTGGGTCGGCGTCGTCTCCGAGACGATGGAGCCGGCATCGGTCGGCGTATGGGTGAGGTAGGGGTGGAGACGAGGCGGCGGCCGGCCGAGTCCCGAAGCCTTTCCGGGCTTCCCTGGATCCTTCTTCTACTTGTCTTCCTCGCCTGGGTCCCGGGTTACTACTACGACCGGTTCTCCGTAGAGGTGACCTCTGGCCTCGACAAGTTGTGGGCCGGTTCCTTCCTCGCCTTCCCCGTCGTGGGTGTCTTCCTCAGCCGACGCATTCCCAGCAACCCGGTCGGCTGGCTCTTTCTCATCGGTCCGGCATTGATCGGAGCCGGTGTGGCGATCAGCGAGTACGGCGAAGCCGTCGGCATCGATCTGGCCTCGCCGTCGGACCGGGTGTTCGCAGTGGGCGTGGTGGCCATGTTCGCCTCGATACTGCTGTTCCCCGATGGACGCTATCCAAACCGATGGTTCCGCTGGGCCCATCTGATCGGGCTCGGGGGATTCGTGGTCGGGCTGGCGCAGGCCGGTGGGGCAACCTCCTCCCTGGCCGTCGCCTTCAACTTCGCGCTGGCGATCCTCTCGCTGGTTTTCCGGTGGGTGCGGGGCGACGCCGTCGTCCGCCGCCAGATCGCGGGCCTCTTGCTGGTCGTGTTTCTCGGTGTCGTCGTGCTCGCCCTGGCCAGCGTGAGCGACGTCCTCTCGCCATCCGGCGACGAGCGAGTGGCCACCGTGATCGGGACGTCGGCATGGATGATTCTGACCATCGGGATCCCGGTGTCCATCGCCGTCGCCATCACCCGGTACCGCCTCTACGAGATGGATCGGATCGTCTCCAGGACGGTTGCCTACGTCATCTCGATCTCGTTGCTCGGCGCGGTCTATGTCGTGGGTCTGACCACCTTGACCTCATTCCTCCCAGCAGAGTCTCCCCTTGCCGTCGCCGGCTCGACTCTGGCCGCGGTCGCGCTGTTCAACCCGGTGCGAAAGGGCGTGCAAGGTTGGGTCGATCGACGATTCAATCGATCTCGCTACGACGCACGGCAAGTGATGGACGAGTTCGCCAACTCTCTGCAGGGCAGTGTCGACGCCGACGGGATCGTCGACGGCTGGGTGGGCGTCGTGTCCGAGACAATGCATCCCCGCGCCGTGGCGGTGTGGGTTCGCGAGGAGCCGATCCCGTGAGCCCGGCCCACTGGACATTCCTCGGATGGCATCGAGCGGGCATTCGTAACGATTTCGGGACGCTGGAAGGATAGAAAACTGGCATGGTTCAGCTCATGAGACGGCGCAGGACTGAAGGGACGGGGCGACCGACTTCCGACTCGGCACAGGTGGCAGCCTCGAAGACCCGGCTCATCGACGCCATTCCCATTCCTCAGGGAGACCCGCTGGAGACGCTGTTGTTGACGTCGGGCGGCCCGGTCCAACTGCGGGACCTCGACCTGGAATCGGAGGCCCTGGCCTCGATCCGCGCTGCCGGCGTCGAGTTGATCGTCCCCCTGATCGGTCAGGGGGAGTTGCTCGGAGCGCTATACCTGGGGCCGCGCCTCTCCGATCAGCCCTACTCGACCGACGACCGGCGTCTCCTCGGCAGCCTGGCCTCCCAGGTGGCCCCGGCGATGAAGGTTGCCCAATTGGTGCGCGAGCAGCAGGCGGAGGCCGAGGAGCGGGAGCGGATCCAACAGGAGCTCCAGGTCGCCGCGCTCATCCAGCAGACCCTGCTCCCCAAAGAGCTACCCGCGATCCCGGGGTGGCACGTCGACGCCTTCTACCGTCCGGCCCGGGCGGTGGGCGGCGACTTCTACGACTTCATCGCCCTGGAGGACGGGCGGCTCGGCGTGGTCATCGGCGATGTCACCGACAAGGGCGTCCCCGCAGCTTTGGTCATGGCGACATGTCGATCGATGCTGCGCGCTGCCGCCCAACGACACACATCGCCGGCAGCGGTGCTCGCCGACGTCAACGACGCCCTCGTTCCCGAGATACCGCCCGCCATGTTCGTCACCTGCCTCTACGCCATCATCGACACCGAGGCCGGCGAGCTGGTCTTCGCCAATGCCGGGCACAACCTGCCCTACGTGCGGACGGCCGACGGTGTCATCGAGCTGCGAGCCACCGGAATGCCACTCGGGCTGATGACGGCGATGCCCTATGACGAGAAGAGCTACTCGATGGCTTCGGGCGAGGTGATGGTCCTGACCAGCGACGGGATCACCGAGGCGCACGACCCGGACGGCGAGATGTACGGGTTCTCCAGGTTGATGAGCCGGGTGGCCCGGAAGCCCTCGAACGGGGACATGGTGGCCGCCGTGGTGCGCGACCTGGAGGAGTTCACCGGTGCCGACGTGGAACAGGAGGACGACATCACCCTGGTGGTGGTGAGGCGAACGTCCTCGGCACAAGATTCGGCGCAGACCTTCGAAGAGACCGGTCGCGTCCTCGACACGTTCACCGTGGCCAGCGAAGAGGGCAACGAGCGGATTGCCATCGACCGAGTCACGGCCGTCGTCGTCCCTCTCGGCCTCGATCCAGGTCGGCTCGAACGGCTCAAGACTGCCGTCGGAGAGACCGTGATGAACGCGATGGAGCACGGGAACGAGAACCGCCCCGAGCTGGAGGTCGGCGTCGAGGTGATCGCAACGGAGGAGAGCATCAGCGTCCGGGTCACCGATCAGGGAGGGGAACGACCGATCCCCGAGGCGACGACACCGGATCTCGAGGCCAAGCTGGCCGGCGAGCAAACCCCACGGGGCTGGGGGCTCTTCCTCATCGAGCAGATGGTCGACGAGGTTCGGTCGACGAGCGGGGGTGGGGCCCACACGATTGAGCTCATCATGAATCGGGAAGGAGCCGCCTGATGGAAAGTGTGTTCGAAGCGACCGTGACCACGTCGGACCGGGGTGCGGTGGTGGTCATGACGGGGACGGTGAATCGTTCCGCCAAAGAGGCATTGGAGGCCGCCTACGAGGAGGCGACCTCGATGTCCGGCCGCGTGCTGTTGGACTTCAGAAGGGTCGACTACATCAACTCCACCGGCATCGCCGTGATCGTGGGGATCCTGGCCATGGCCCGAGCCGAGGATCGTGTGGTCGCCGCCTTTGGTCTCACCGACCACTACCGCGAGGTGTTCAACATCACGCGTCTTTCCGACTTCATGACCATTTACGACGATGAGACGGCTGCGGTGGCAGCCGGGTGAGGAGAGGGAAATGCCAACAGCGAATGTGACGATGACCGTCCGAGAGGCGACGCCGCGAGTCCGAGTGATCGACATCGTCGGGGAGATAACGTCGTTCTCCGAGAAGGAGATCTCCAGCGCCCATGAAGCGGCGGCCGACGGAGGCGTCGACGCGGTGGTGCTCAACTTCGAAGGGCTCGACTACATGAACAGTGGTGGCATCGGCCTGCTGGTCACCACCCTGATCCGGGCGCAGCGCGGCGGGCACAGGCTCATGGCGTTCGGTCTGACCGATCACTATCGCCAGATCTTCTCCCTCACCCGTCTCGACGAGGCAATCGAGATATTCGACGACGAGAAGGCTGCTCTCGAGGCGATCTGAGACTGCGAGCGATGGACGGACCGGAGCCCGACTCGACGAGGATCAGCGCGGGATCGGGGTCCGAATCGACAGGCCCTTCCCGTCGCCCCACCAAGTTGGCGCCTCTGCTCATCTTGCTGATCGGCGCCGGTTGTGTCGTCGTCATGGCCCTCAACGGCGCTGCTGGAGACGGAATCGTATTGGGCTTGTCGGCCGCGGTGTTCACCCTGGTGGGCGTTCTGATCCTGTACCGAACCGATGGGAACCGCATCGGCTGGGTGATGGCCGCCATCGGCCTCTCCTTGTTCGTCAGCGGGGTTGCCGCCTTGGCCGACGAAGAGAGCGCGATTGCCCTGGCCGTGGGCGGGGCGGTGTGGCTCTCCTGGTTCGTGCTCCTCGGCCTCCTCGTCTATTGGTTTCCCACCGGTCGCCCGGTGACGCCGAGATGGCGATTCCTGGGCTGGCTGGCCGTGCCGATGGCCCTGATCTCCGCCAGCTATGTCGTTGCCGAGACCCTGTGCGTCGAGCCGGCCGACGGTGGCGATTGTGAGGTCTGGTTGGACAACCCCATCGGGATAACGGGTGTGCCCAATCCCGAGTATGGCGACTTCTCCACGGTCGGGTACATGGTCTTGATCGTGTTCATCGTCCTCTCCGCGGCCTCGCTGGTGGTCCGCTTCATTCGCTCCCGTGGAGTCGAGCGTCTCCAGTTGAAGTGGTTCGCCTTCGCCGTGGTGAGCCTGATCGTGGCCACGCTGGCCCAGGAGACCCTCGCCGATCTGACCCCGATCCCGCTGCTGGCCTGGGACCTGTTGTGGGGCATGGCTGTCCTCGCCTTGCCTGTCGCCATCGGATTGTCGGTGCTCCGTTACCGCCTCTACGAGATCGACCGCATCGTCTCGAGGACGGTCACCTATCTGCTGGTCGTGGGGCTGCTTGGGTTGGTGTTCTTCGGGGTGGTGACCCTGATCACTTCGTTCCTCCCCGCCGAGTCCGACTTGGCCGTCGCCGCCTCGACCCTGGCGGTGGCCGCCCTGTTCAACCCGGTGCGGCGGCGGGTCCAGGTCTGGATCGACCGTCGGTTCAACCGGGCTCGCTACGACGCCCAGAAGGTGATGGACGCATTTGCGGACTCGCTCCGTGACCGGGTCGACGCGGCAGAGCTATCGGACGGTTGGCGTGACGTGGTCTCGGAGACGATGCAGCCCTCGGCCGCCGCGGTCTGGATCAGACCGTGAGCCCTACCGGTCTCAGCTCTTGAGCGCGGCGCGCGCCGCGTAGTACCCGCACATCCCGTGCACCCCTGCTCCGGGTGGTGTCGCCGAGGAGCAGAGATAGAGGCCGTCACCGATCTGATAGGGAGCGGTGGAGCCGAGCTGGAACACCTTCCTGAGCCCGAACCCACCTCCGGCGATGTCCCCCCGGATGTAATTCGGGTTGTGTGCCTCGAACTGGGTGGCGTTCATGGTGTTCCGTCCGATGACCAGGTCCCGAAAGCCGGGGGCGAATCTCTCGATCTGGGACTCGATGGCCTCGGTCATGTCGAGGTCCGAGCCGGACGGGACGTGACAGTAGCCCCAAGCGGTCTCCTTGCCCGTCGGAGCCCGGGTGGGGTCGAATCGGGACTGTTGTGCGACGAGGACGAACGGCCGGTCGGGATGACCCCCGGCATGAACAGTGTCCTCGGCACGCGCCACCTCCTCCCATGACCCACCGACGTGAACCGTTCCCGCTTGCGGGCTCGAATCGTCGCTCCAGGGGATTGGCCCGTCGAGGGCCCAGTCGACCTTGAACACGGCCGGCCCGGTCTTCCAAGCCGAGAGGCGGCGCCGGTCCCTGGGGCTGACCCGGTCGCCGCCGATGCGAATCGCCGACCGGGGCATGACGTCGAGGACAACTGCCCGAGCCGGCGGGATGTCGTCGAGAGTGTGGATCATGCGGCCGGTCTCGATCGTCCCGCCTCCGTCGACGATGACCTTGGCCAGGCTCTCGGCGATCCGCTGCGATCCGCCGCGCACCATGGGCCAGCCGTAGGCGTGGGCGGCAACCGCGAAGAGAAGAGCGACCCCGCCGGTCAGCGGGGAAGAAAAAGGCGCGATGGCGTGGGCGGCGAGACCGGCGAGGACGCCCGTCGCTTCGGCCGATGAGAATCCCGAAGCGATGACCGAGGCGGGAAGGGCGCCGCGGGTGGCCAGTCTCACGAAGCTGCCCGGGTTGCCCGGGACCAGGGTCATCGGCCCGAGAAAGTCCTCCATCACTGCGTCGGCGGCAGCGACGAGGGGCTGGAAGATGCGCATGTAGCGCTCCGAGTCCTGGCCGAGACGCTCTGCGGTGGCCCCGACGTCGCGCAACACGACACCTGCCCTGCCGTCTCCGAGGGGATGGGACAGGGGGATGGGGGGGTGAACCCAGTCCACCTCCAGCCCGAGATCCCGGAAGAAAGGCGAGGCCACCCCGAGCGGGTGGATCGCCGAGCAGATGTCGTGGGCGAAACCGGGCAAGGTCAACTCTTCGGTTCTGGTGCCACCTCCGATCTCGTCGGCCTGCTCCACGACCAGCACCCGTCGCCCGTTGCGAGCCAGCTCCGCCGCGGCGGAGAGCCCGTTCGGCCCGGCACCGACCACGACTGCGTCATATTGGGGCATCGGTCCTGATTGTGCCCGATAGGCGTTACGAGATGGTGACCGGCGGTCATCGGCGCCGGCGTCGGGGCCGTAACGATGGCGGAACGTCTTGCTGCTCTGATTGGCTCATCGGAGAAAGGACCGAGTTGACCGAGCCGAGGAACACAGAGAGTTGGGCAGCGCCGGTCGACGCCTTCCATGTCGGAGACGTCGCCGAGGGCGCACGCAAGGGGAA
>DASUSU010000286.1:0-6439 GCA_036374915.1 Acidimicrobiia bacterium
GTTGCCCAGGGTCATCACCACCTCGGGAGCGACCAGCCTGATCTGCTCGCGGAGATAGCCCTTGCAGGCGTCGATCTCCTCGGGGCGGGGATCGCGGTTGCCGGGGGGACGGCACTTGAGCACGTTGCCGATGTAGACCTCGGCCCGGGCGATCCCGATCTCCCCGAGCAGTGTGTCGAGCAGCTTGCCTGCCGCCCCTACGAAAGGCTCTCCCTGGAGATCCTCGTTCTTGCCCGGCGCCTCGCCGACGAACATGAGCCGGGCCTGGGGATCTCCGACCCCGAACACGACCTGGGTCCTGGTCTCGGCCAGCCCGCATTGGGTGCAGACGAGGGCGCGTTGTCGCAGGTCTTCCAGGATCTTGATGCTGTCTGTCACCACGCCCCATTGTGGCAAAGCGATCGGCCGGCGGCGTTCAACCCGGGAGGGAATCCGCTGTTCTTTATGCAGGGCGTCACACATACGTGACGCCCTGCATTAGGAACGCGGTTGTTCCCCCCTGGCGGCGCGAACCGCCCGCTCCACCGCAGCCGCGGTGGCGCCGAAGGCGGCTTCGGCGAGGGTTTCCACGTCGCCTTCGATCGGGCCGCAGGCGACGGCGAAGACGATGTCACCGTCGAAGCGGGTGTGCACCGGGCGGATGCACACGGCGAGTGCGTCGTGGGCCCGCACGGCCAGCCGGCTCAGGGCGGAGCGTGTCATCAGGGCGTCGGTGGCGAGGACGACCAGTGTGGTGTTGGCCAATGTCTCCGGGAATGGAGCCGGAGGGCCCGGCTCGTGGTCACCACCGGTCAGCGACTCGCCGGTGACGCTGAACACGTCGCCGAGGGCGTTGAGCACGACCAGTGCGCCGACGGTGGCCTCGCCGGCGGCTCTCGACGCCGAGCCCAGCCCACCCGGTTGCATGTGCTCGAAACCGCGCCATTTGGCAACGGTGGTCCCGGTACCGGCACCGACACGGCCCGATGCCACCGGGTCGGTGGTCGCCGACCGGTAAGCCGCCTCGCCGTGATCGGGCCCGGGGCGGATGCCGCCTTCGGGCTTGAGGTCGAAGACGACCGCTGCGGGCACGATCGGAACGCGGGCCGCCGGGGTGAGATGGCCCCTGCCGTCGGCCTCGAGCGCCCGGACCACACCGTCGGCCGCGGCCAGGCCGAAGGCGCTCCCCCCGGTGAGCAGGATCGCCTGGATCTGCTCGATCCGCATCCCGTGCTCGAGAAGGGCGGTCTCCCGAGACCCGGGAGCGGCCCCCCTGACCTCGGCGGCGGCAACGTTGGGCTCGGGGAACACCACCACGGTGCACCCGGTGCCCGCGTCGTGATCGGACCAGTGACCCACCTCGACTCCGGGCACCGCGGTGATGGTGTCGTTCACTCCACGTACCTCCTCGGCACCCTGGGCCCGATCCCGCACACGACTTCGTAGGAGATGGTGCCGAGCAGACCGGCCCATTCGTCGGCTGTGATCTCGGCCTCACCCTGACGCCCGAGCAGCACCACCTCGTCGCCGATCCCGACGTCGGCGTCTCCGACGTCGACCACGATCTGGTCCATGGTCACCGTGCCGGCGAGGGGATGCCGCTCGCCGCCGATCAAGACGACACCTCCCTCGGTGAGACGGCGGGGATACCCGTCGGCGTAGCCGATCGGCACCGTGGCCACCGTCGCCTCGCCGGGCAGGGGCTTCACCCGCCCATAGCTCGGCCGCGCCCCCTTCTCGAGACGCTGGACATGGGCGACGTGGCCGACGATCCGCATCGCCGGTCGCAGTTCGAGGAGATCCCTGGTCTCGGGACAGGGATGGAGACCGTAGGTTCCCAACCCGATCCGGCACAGGGTTCGGCGGGCCTCGGGAAAGAGGGCGGCGCCGGCTGTGTTGGCCATGTGGATCATCGGCACCTCGTAGCGCTCCACCGCCTCGGCGAACCGCTCGACCTGGCGCCGGGTGTAATCGGGGTCCTCGTCGGCGACCGGGAAGTGGGTCCAGAGCGCGGTCACCCGCAACGAGGGCTTCGCTGCAATCGCCGTCATCAGGTCGTGGAGCAGGCGGGGGGCGACACCGACGCGATGCATCCCCGTGTCGACCTTGACGTGGACGTCGAATTCGGTCCCGGTCTGGGCCAATGCCTCCACGAAGGCATGCGAGTACACGGTCGGGGTGAGCCCCCACTTGGCCACCTCGGCGGCGTCGCCGGGGTGGGGCTCGGAGAGGACCATGATCCGGGTCTCGATGCCGGCCTCGCGCAGCCTGACTCCCTCCTCGACCAGGGCCACCGCCAGCCAGGTGGCTCCGGCCTCCATCGCCGCCTCGGCCACCGGGGCGTCGCCATGCCCGTACCCGTCCGCCTTGACCACGGCGCACACCTCCGACGGCGCCAACAGATCCCTGAACGCGGCCACGTTGTGACGGATCGCCCCGAGGTCGATCTCGGCGTAGGTGGGTCTCATCCCGCGTTCCTAATGCAGGGCGTCACGCATATGTGACGTCCTGCATTCGGTATGCCCGATCGGGGAAGGACCACCGCCGTCACCAGGCGAACCTGCCGACGTGATTGGCGAGGGCGTCGGCGGTGACGGTGCCGGAGCGGGCCAGGTCGGCGCCGGCGATACCGTGCCAGTACGCGGCCGAAACCGAAGCGGTTCGAGCATCGAGGCCGCGGGCCCAGAGGGCGCCGATCATCCCGGCCAGGACGTCGCCGGTGCCGATGCTGGCCAACTCGGGGCCGCCGGTGGTGACGAGCACCGGCTCGGCGCCTTCCGTTATCAGGGTGGGATTGCCCTTGAGCAGGACGGTCACGCCCTTGCTCTCGGCGTAGGCGCGGGCGGCGAACGCCCCTCCCTCGACACCGGCGACTCGTTCGAACTCACGGGCATGCGGAGTGATCACCACTTCGGCCCCGCCTTCACCGGCGGCCTCGATCAGGGCCGGCTCCAGACCGCCGGCGTCGAGCACGATCCGGGCGGCCTTGCCCAAGATGGGAAGAGCCGGCTCCCGATCCTCAGCGGCCAATCCGGGGCCGGCGATCACCACGTCGAACCGGTCGAGGCCCTCCTCCGCATCCTGAAACGAGGTGGTGAGCAACTCGGGTGCGGCGGCGGTGACAAGGTCGGAGCGGGGCGACGCAACCGCCACCGAACCGGCTCCGAAGTGGAGGGCCGCCCTGGCTGCGAATACCGAGGCTCCGACCAACCCGGTGGAGCCACCCACCACCAGCACCGCTCCGGCCGACCACTTGTGCGCGGTGCGGAGACGGGATGGCCGGGGGGCGTCCTCCTCCTCGGCGAGCCACATCGAGGGCTGGCCGCCTTCGATTCCGATGTCGACCACGGTGACCACACCGCAGTGGTCGGGACCGGTTCCGCGCAGATGACCCGTCTTCAGGGTGGCGAAGGTGACGGTCTCCACCGCGGTGAATGCCTTCTCCTCGACCTTGCCGGTGTTCGGGTCGAGACCGGTCGGGTAGTCGACGGCCACCACCGGCGCGGTGGTGCCCATCCAGGCCAGCACCTCCGGGGGCAGACCACCCCGAACCCCGCCCCCGAACAGGGCGTCGACAACCACGTCCGCCTCCGACACCTCGCCAAGTGGTCGAACCGGCACTCCGCTCCGGCCGGCGAGCTGCGCGGCCCGGATCGCCTCCGGGGCCCGGGGCTCGGCCAGGGCATGGATGACGACGCTCGCCCCCCGACTCTTCAGATAGCGGGCGGCGACATAACCGTCGCCACCGTTGTTGCCCGGCCCGGCCAGCACCACCACCCGTCTGCCGTAGCCGGCGCCGTGTCGGGCGGCGGCGAGGGCGACGGCATAACCGGCCCGATCCATTGCCAGATCGAGGTCCCCGGTGTACGCCTTGTCGACCCTCTGATACTCCTCGGCGGTAAGGACCGGCTTCACCCCGGTGAGGCTACAACCCGTTTCTGTGCGGGTTCGCCCGGCTGGACGCGCGGTAGACCCGCACAGAACGTGTCTAGGCCGTGCCTCTTGCAGCCCAGGCGACGGCGGTCAGAGTGAATGGGGCTGAGGGGATCTCTTCTCGCATCAGTTCGCGCAGTTCGACCTGACGCTCGGGGTCGAGCGATGTCACATAGCTGCCTGCCGGCCCCACACCGAGCTCGAACGGCTCCCACCACTCCTCGAAGGTGACATGGTCCACGGCGACGGTGAGACTGGTCTCCTCGACCTGAGCCAGGCCGGCCGCGGCGAACAACTCGCCGAGATGGCCCTGGCGGACCCCGGGAAGCCCCGATTCGTCCTCCAGCCTGGGGTCGAGACGACGTGCGGTCGCCCAGAACAGGCTGAGCGGACCTTGATCGCCTGCGTGATCCCACACACATGCGGCCACCACGCCTCCGGGTCGGGTCACCCGGCGCATCTCACCGATGCCGGTCACCGGGTCCGCCATGAAGTGGACCACGAGTTGGGCCAGAACGGCGTCGAAGGTCTGGTTGGGGAAGGGAAGCTGCTCGGCCCTCGCACGTCTTGCGTCGACCCCCGGGTATCGCTCGGTCACCGCGGCCACGAAGGGCTCCGACGGGTCGACGGCCGTGACCGCCTCGGCACCGATCCGGTCGACCAACTCCCCGGTGAGCGCCCCCGGCCCGGAGCCGACGTCGAGGGCTCGCTGACCCGGTTCCACATTGGCCAGGTCGGCCAATTGCGGGGCGAGCAACACCGAATACCTGCCCATGAACAGGTCGTAGGCGGCGGGGACGTTGAAGCTCATCGGCGCCGAGGCTACATGGGCATCAGTCGTGCTCGCCCACCGCGATCGCCATGACCAGAGCCGTGGAGTCGGTGTGGGTGATGGTGACCATGATCTCGCTGACCCCCAGCATCTCGGCCCGGGCTCGTGCATTGCCCCACATGCGGACGGTGGGCTTGCCCCCTCCGGTGATCTCGATCTCCTTCCATCCGATGCGACGCCAGCCGGTGCCCATCGACTTCATCACCGCCTCCTTGCCGGCAAAGCGGGCGGCAAGCCGGCGGGCGGGGTGGGCGTATCGGAAGGCGTACTCCCGCTCGTGGTCGGTGAAGCATCGGTCGGCGAAACGGGGGTACTTCTCGAGGACCCGCTCCACCCGATCGACGTCGGCCAGGTCGACGCCGAGACCGATGATCCGCATCAGGTCCGTCCGAACACTGCCCTGATCCCGTCCACGACCTGGTCCCGCTGGGAATCGGTGAGCGAGGAGCCGCTGGGGATGCAGAGGCCGTTCTCGAACAGCCGCGCCGAGACATCGCCTCCGTACACCTCGCAGCCGGCGAAAACCGGCTGGAGATGCATCGGCTTCCACACCGGTCGGGCTTCGATGTCGAGCGACTCGAGGTGGAGGCGAACCTGCTCCCGGTCGACCCCGGCCAGAGCGGGGTCGATGGTGAGCGCGGTGAGCCAGAACGTGGACCGATTGCGGGGCGCCTCGGGCATGAACTCGACTCCGGGCAGATCGGCGAGCGCCTCCCGATAGAAGGCGTTGTGCGCCCGTCTGATGTCGACCCTCCGCTTCAGATCGGAGAGCTGGGACCGGCCGAGGGCGGCGAGGAGGTTGGAGAGCCGGTAGTTGTAGCCGATCGAAGTGTGCTGATAGTGCGGGGCCGGGTCGCGGGCCTGAGTGGAGAGCCATCGCGCCTTCGCCGCCCAGTCGGCGTCGTCGGTGACCAGGGCGCCGCCTCCGCTGGTGGTGATGATCTTGTTCCCGTTGAAGGAAAGCGCCGCCATGCCCCCGAAGCTGCCGGCAGGTTTCCCGTCATGGGATGCCCCCAGCGCCTCGGCGGCGTCGGAGACGAGCGGGACGCCGTGCTCGGCGAGGAGGGGGACGATCCGGCCGTAGTCGGCGCATTGGCCGTAGATGTCGACCGGGATGCAGGCCTGGTACTGGCCCGAGCCGAGGGCCTCGGCGAGAAGGTCGGGATCCATGTTCCAACTCCCCGGCTCGCTGTCGATCAGGACCGGCTGCGCTCCGGTGTAGCGAATGGCGTTGGCAGTGGCGGAGAAGGTGAGACTGGAGACGAGGACCCGGTCGTCGGTGCCGACACCGTGGATGAGCAAGGCGAGATGCAGCGCTGCGGTGCCGCTGGACAGTGCCACACCATGAGCCCGGTCGGTGACCGACGCCAGCTCTTCCTCGAAGGCGTCGACCTCAGGCCCGAGCGGGGCGATCCAACCCCCCTCGAACGCCCGGTTGATCGCGGTCTGGTCGGCCAGCCCGGTGTCGGGGGGTGATAGATAGATGCGGCTCATGACGTCGCGATGAGGCTAACGAGGGTTGTCCCGCTCACAACCTCAACGCCGCCCTATTGGCAGGTGCCTCCCCCGACGTCGGCGACCGATCCGGTGACCGGTATGAACCTCCACTCGTAGGCACCGCTGTTGAGGGTCAGGGAGAGGACGCCGAATGCTTGGTTGAATCGGGATTCGCTGTTGGGGGCGGGGGTCCCGATC
>DASUSU010000287.1:0-3194 GCA_036374915.1 Acidimicrobiia bacterium
CCTTGGAGCCGGTCCACGACTACGGGCGGGTGCGTCGGTTCGTGGGCGAGGTGGGCAACTACCTGGCCGCTGCCAACCCCGGGGACCTCACCATGGAGTGGGACAAGCCGAAGAGGAAGGGGAAGGTGTTCGTCGACCACAACCGCAATGCCTCGGGCCAGACCGTGGCGTCGGTCTACTCGGTCCGCCCCCGGCCCGGTGCTCCGGTGTCGGTCCCGCTGAGATGGGACGAGGTGGGCGAGGTGAAGAACGGCGACTTCACCATCGCCAACCTCTGGGAGCGCCTCCAGCGCTACGGCGATCTCTTCGCCCCGGCCACCCGTGGCGGCCAAACCCTCGATGCAGCCGAGGAGGCGCTCGGGATCGAGACCGCCTCCTGACCGTTCCTAATGCAGGGCGTCACATATCCGTGACGCCCTGCATAAAGAAGCGGGTAGGTTCCTGTGATGGATCTGTACGCCCGGGTCAACATATTGGGAGGGTTGTCGGTGCGGCTGCCCCGGGGGCGGCTCGACGACGCCATCGCCCTCGACAACGACCCGATCCGGCGAGCCAGCCACTGGGCCGAGCAGGGCGTGGACTACATGCACATCGTCGACCTCGACGCCGCCGCCTACGGCGACTACCGGAACCGCGAGCTGATCGACCGGCTCATCGCCGAGGTGCCGGTCCCGGTGCAGGTGGCCGGAGGGGTTCGCTCCGAGATGGAGGCTCAACGTCTGATCGAGCGGGGGGCATGGCGGATAGTCATGGGCACGGCCGCCATCGAGAACCAGAACATGGTCTGGGACCTGTGTCGGGAGAATCCGGGCCGGATCGCGGTCTCACTCGATGTCCGCTCCGACGAGGAGATCGTCACCAAGGGGTGGACCGAGAACAGCGGCAGATACCTCGAGGAGGTCTTGATCGAGATGTCCTCGGCCGGAGTCGTCTCGTTCCTCGTCTCCGAGGCGGGCCGGGACGCCCTCGAAGATCCGCCCAACCTCCAGATCATGGCGGAGGCCCTGGCAACGGTGGAGCAGCCGGTCATCGCCGCCGGTGGGGTGCGGGACCTGGAGGACCTGCGCGATCTGGTCCGACTTCAGGCGGCGGGGCGGAGCCTCGACGGTGTCATCGTGGGCCGCGAGGTGACCGCCGGCCGTTTCAGCATCGAAGAGGCGAAACAGGTCCTGGCCGGCGGGGGGCCGACCCGCGCTCCGGGCGGGGTGGTTGCCACCGCGGTCCGCATCGGTGTCACCTCACTCCGGGACTCGCTCGACTTCTACGAAGGCCGGCTCGGCTTCAACCATGTGCGCACGCCGAAGCGGGGGGTGGTCGCCGAGGTGATCGAGTCGGCTCGTGGCCAGCGGATCGAGTTGGTCGAAGGCGAGTCCAGGCCCGCCGCGCTCACCTTCGTGGTGGACGACCTGGAACGGTGGGGGCAGCATCTCGGCAGTCTCGGCATCGAGATGAATGCCAGTGACACCGCCGTGGAGATAACCGACCCCGACGGGATGAAGCTGCGTTTCGAACAGGGTTAGGCGGCCAGGGCGGACAAACTCAATGCAGAGCGTCACATATACGTGACGCCCTGCATTAGGAACGCGGTTTCAGCCCTTGATCAGGGTGCGCGACTGCTCGTGGAGGAACTGGCGGAGGTACCAGGGGCCGCCGCCGCCGGTGCCCGAGGTCCCCGACCCTTTCCATCCCCCGAACGGGTTTATGTCGGGCCAGGCACCGGTGGTGGCGCCGGCGGCGCGGTTGACATAGGTGACTCCGGCCTGGATCTCGGCGAACCACTTCTCGATCTCGGCCTCGTCTCCGGAGAAGAGGCCGGCGGTGAGCCCGTACTCGGTGTCGTTGGCGAGGGCGAGGCCCTCCTCCAGGGACGAGACCTTGGCCACGCTCACGAAGGGCACGAACAGCTCCTCGTCCCAGATCCAGGAGTCGAGCGGGGCGGTCACCACGGTCGGCTGCACGTAGGTGCCATTGGCATACTCGCCATCGGTGAGAACGTCGCCCCCGGCGTACACCTCGCCGCCGCTGCTCCTCACCTCGTCCACCGCCTTCTGAAACCGCTCCACCGCAGCCTGGTCGATCACCGGGCCCATGAAGGTCTCCAACTCGAGCGGGTTGCCCACGGTCAGCTTCCCGGTCGCGTCCACCAGCTTGGAGACCAGCTGGTCGTAGACCGGCTCCTCGACGTAGACCCGGGAGGTGGCGCTGCATTTCTGGCCGCTCAGCCCGAAGGCGCCCCGCACGATCCCCTGCGCCGCCACGTCGAGATCGGCGCTGGCGGTGACGATCACCGGGTTCTTGCCCCCCATCTCGCATGCAACCGGCTTGGGCCGCTTCTCGTTGACGGTGCGGTACAGGTACATCCCCACCGGGTAGGACCCGGTGAAGGTGAGACCGTCGATGTCGTCGTGATGGGCGAGACGGTCCCCGACCTCGTCACCGCCGGTCAGGATGTGGAGGGCCTCTTCGGGGAGACCTGCGCTCATCATCAACCGGTGGAACTGCAGCGCCATGAGGGCTCCCTGGTTCGACGGCTTGACCACCACCGTGTTCCCGGTGATCAGCGCCCCGATCGAGGGCCCTCCGGCCAACGCCATCGGGAAGTTGAACGGGGAGATGACCGCCCAGACCCCGAACGGGCGCAACACCGAAGTGTTCGCGTCGTTGGGCCCGTGTGAGCCGAGCGGAGTGACGAACCCGTCGTGCTCGGTGATCTGGCGGGCGTAGTAGCGGAGGAACTCGACCGTCTCGGCGACGTCGCCGAGAGCCTCGAGACGGTTCTTGCCTATCTCGTAGGACATCAAGGCCGCCAGATCGAAGAGCTCGGCGTCCATCAGATCTGCGGCTCTCAGCATCAGATCTCTTCGTCGCTCCCAGCCCCATGCCTCCCATTCGGGGGCGAAAGCCTTGGCCGCGCCCACCGCATCGTCGACGTCTTCGCTGGTCGCCTGTGCGTAGCGGCCGACCACGATCTCCGAGTCGATCGGCGAACGCTCCTCGAACATCTCGCGGTCCCTGCGCTGCTCACCGGAGACGATCACCCCGTGGTCCTGGCCGAGACGTGACCTGGCCTCGTCGACTGCTCTGTCGTAGGCCCGGTTCATCTCCTCGTTGTCGGCGGACATGGTGGCGTAAGTGATCTTCATCGGCATCCGTCCTCCCTGGGCACTCATGGGCCGGACGATAACCAAGAGCCG
>DASUSU010000288.1:0-7447 GCA_036374915.1 Acidimicrobiia bacterium
CTCGATCAGGTCGTAGAAGGCCTCGACCAGGGCCCTTACCCCATCGTCGCCACCCAGCTCTTCGAACGGAGTCGCAGCGTCGCCCCAGGGGTGTCGGCGGTCCGGGGTGGGGCCTATGTCCATCAGCCACACGCTAACCCCGGGCCCCGGGGAAGCCGCCGCCGGGCGATCTGTAGCGTGCCATTGGTGGACTCGATCAGCAGGCGGGCGCTCAACCGCACCACCCTGGGCCGCCAATTCCTTCTCGAACGGTCGAGCCGCCCGGCCGCCGAGATCATCGAGTCCCTGGTCGGGATGCAGGCACAGAACCCACACGATCCCTACTACGCCCTGTGGTCGAGGGTCGATGGCTTCGATCCGACCGAGCTCTCCGAACGGATGGAACGACGGGAGGCGGTGCGAGGGGCATTGATGCGGGCCACCCTCCACTTGGCCACGACACCCGACTTCGTCGTGCTCCGCGCCCAGCTCCAACCCACCTTGGCCGCAGTTCTCGGCTCCACCTCGTTCGCCAAGGACACGAGTCACGTCGATCGAACCTCACTGCTCGAGTTCGGGCGCTCCATCCTCGAGGAGAAGCCGTTGACCAGGGCCGAGCTGGCGCCCATCCTCGAGGAGAGATGGCCAGGGACACCGGGCGCATCGCTGGCGCAGGTGGTCACCTATCTACTCCCTCTTGTTCAGGTGACGCCACGGGGGCTCTGGGGCAGAACCGGTCCGGCGGCTTGGACCACCATCGAAGCCTGGTCAGGGGCGGAGTTGGCGACCACGACATCGTTCGAGGACACCGTCCACCGCTATCTGGCCGGCTTCGGACCGGCCTCGATCGCGGACATGAGAGTCTGGTCGAGGCTCAAGGATCTTCGCCCGGTCGTGGAAGCGATGCGTCCCCGGCTCCGGGTGTTGAAGGGCGAAGACGGGGCCGAGCTCTTCGACCTTCCCGATGCCCCGATCCTCGACGAGGACACACCGGCGCCGCCCCGGTTCCTCCCCGAGTACGACAACGTCCTGCTCGGGCATTCGGACCGATCCCGCTTCTTCGTCCCCGGGGTGATACCTCCGGGCTGGGCAGGCAACCTCCTGGTCGACGGGGTGTTCAGCGGATCGTGGAAGCTGCACCGGTCGAGGGATGCCGCCCGACTCGAGGTGAGCCTCCTCCGCCCGGTCCGCAAGGTCGAGGCGGCGGCGGTGGAAGAGGAGGGAGAACGCCTCCTCGCCTTCGCCCATCCCGGTGCCGGGCATGAGATCGAGCTCCGCACCGAGCGGTGAGCCGGCCCCGGGGAAGCCACTGGACAAACCCCGATCCTTGTGCAAAGGTTCAA
Organism: Acidimicrobiia bacterium; assembly: GCA_036374915.1. Classification (GTDB taxonomy): domain Bacteria; phylum Actinomycetota; class Acidimicrobiia; order Spongiisociales; family ZC4RG35; genus JARDZU01. The sequence continues at coordinate 1,323 of DASUSU010000288.1, forward strand.
TCTGAAGAGCCCGAAGGGTGGCTACGGGTGCTGGGTGACTTCCCGGCTGAGAGTCTGGCAATAGGAGCCGGTGACCGCAGAACCTGATCTGGTTAATACCAGCGCAGGAAGTCGCTCATCGGGCTCTTCTTTATCCCGCCGGGCGTCGGCTGCTGCGGGTAGGCGAGCAAAGGAATCCAGAATGGCCCCATCGAGCGAACCACCGCTTCTCACCGAAGAGGGCCGTCAACGCCTGGCCGAGCGAGCCCGTCGGCTCGAAGAGGAGACCATCCCTGCTCTGGTCGAAGCCATCGACGACGAGGACGACGAGATGGCGCCCCGTCTCGAGTACGACCTGGCCATGCGCGAGCTGGAGCAGCTCAAGTACGTGCTCGAGACCGCAGGCAGCATCTACGAGATCCCCGAAGATCCCGACGTCGTCCAGATCGGGGACTGGGTGACGGTTCGCATCGGTGAGGACGAAGAGGTGCGTCATCTGATCGTGCACCCGGCCGAGGCCGGGCTGGACACGGGCCGGATCTCATCGGAGTCTCCGCTGGCCCTGGCCATCCTCGGTCATCGGGTCAAAGAAGAGGTCACAGTCGAGGCGCCGAGCGGGCCATATCAGGCCACCATCGTCGAGGTGCTCCGCTCCACGGGCTGAGCAGCCGAGCCCTCAGATCAGGAACCACCCGACCTCATCGAGGGTTGCTTCGGGGACCGACCGCGGAACGGCCACCGCCGTGGACAGCGGGACCAGCTTCATCTCAGAGCCGATACAGGCGACCATCTTCCCGTGATCGCCGTCGAGGGCTGCCTCGGCTGCCCGGATGCCCATCCGTGTGGCCAGGACCCGATCAAAGGCGGTGGGCGTGCCCCCCCTCTGCAGATGCCCGAGGATCATCACCCTCGTCTCATATCCGGTTCGATGCTCCAACTCGGCGGCGATCCAGGTCGACACGCCACCCAGTCGCTCGAACCCCATGTGGTCAGCTCCGATGGTGACCCGCTCACCGGTGGGAGCCGGGACTCCTTCCGCAACCACCACCACCGAGTAGTCGCTCCCCGCGTCATGACGGGCAATCACCCGGCGCGCCAGGTCATCGATGTCATATCCCCGCTCCGGGACCAGGATCGCCTCCGCTCCCCCGGCCAGGCCGGCATGGATGGCGATCCAGCCCGACTGCCTGCCCATGACCTCCACGACCATGATCCTGTTGTGAGCCTCGGCGGTCGTGGTCAGCCGATCGATCGCATCGGTCACGATCTGGACCGCGGTGTTGAACCCGAAGGAGACGTCGGTCCCTTCGATGTCGTTGTCGATGGTCTTGGGCACACCGACCACCCCGAGACCTTCCTCCCCCAAGCGTGCCGCGGTCCTGAGCGAGCCGTCACCCCCGATGACAACCACCGTCCCGATGCCTGTCACGTCGAGAGTCGGCTTCAGCGAGGCAAGACCCTCGCCGTGGTGGTAGGGATCGGTGCGGGACGTCCCCAGGATCGTTCCGCCACGGGTCAGGATCCCTCTTACGTCGTCGCGGGTCAGCGGTCTGGTCCGGCCTTCCATCAGGCCCTGCCAGCCATCTTCGATTCCCGACACCTGGGCCCCGGCCGCGGTGGCCCGGGCCACAACCCCCCTGATCGCGGCATTCAGCCCGGGACAGTCGCCCCCAGCGGTCAGCACTCCGATGTGTAGCACCGCGACAACGTAGCCTCCAGATCCATCGGTTCGCGCACCAACCCCACCGAGCTGGCCACCCACCCGGCAAATCCGATCTTCTGGGCGACGCCCCAGCCGCCTTTGCCGGATGCCCACGGCCCAAATAGTGTTCGGCGTCTGCGAAGGGCAGCCCCGGGACTCGGCCGGCCCGAGCCCACACCAAGACCGTGATCGTCACGGTTCAGAAGGGACGACGATGTCAGGTGATTTCTTTGCGGATGTGAAGGGCCCGATCGGATTCGGGGGACCCGAGTCGGTCGACGACCTGGCGTTCCGGGTCTACGACCCCGACCGGGTCGTTCTCGGGAAGAGGATGGAGGATCAGCTCCGGATCGCGGTGTGCTACTGGCACTCGTTCACCTGGCCGGGGAGCGACGTGTTCGGTGCCGGGACATTCGACCGTCCCTGGCTGGGAGACACCGACGACCCGATGGCTGCGGCCCGTCAGAAGATGGACGCCGCCTTCGAGTTCTTCTCCAAACTGGGCACACCGTTCTTCTGTTTCCACGATGTCGATATCGCCCCCGAGGCCGACACGTTCGCCGGCTCCGCGGCCAATCTCGACGTCATGGTCGACTACGCCGAGAAGAAAATGGCCGAGACCGGGGTCCGCCTCCTCTGGGGCACCGCCAACCTCTTCTCCCATCCCCGCTATGCGGCCGGAGCCTCGACCAACCCCGACCCCGAGGTGTTCGCCTATGCCGCCGCCCAGGTGAAGCATGCCCTGGAGGCAACCCATCGCCTGGATGGGGCGAACTACGTGCTCTGGGGCGGCCGGGAGGGCTACGAGACCCTGCTCAACACCGACCTGAAGCGGGAGGGAGACCAGTTCGCCCGCTTCCTGACCATGGTTGCCGAGCACAAGCACGAGATCGGGTTCACCGGGACCCTGCTCATCGAGCCCAAGCCGGCGGAGCCGACCAAGCACCAATACGACTACGACTGCCAGACGGTGCACGGGTTCCTCGAGCGCTACGACCTCGCCGACGAGTACCGGGTGAACATCGAGGGCAATCACGCCACCCTGGCCGGGCACTCGTTCCATCACGAGGTCGCCTATTCGGTGGCAAACGGGATCTTCGGCTCGATCGACGCCAACCGGGGCGACCCACAAAACGGCTGGGACACCGATCAGTTCCCCAACTCGGTCGACGAGCTCTCCCTGGCTCTCTACGAGATCCTCAAGGGAGGCGGGTTCACGACCGGGGGGTTCAACTTCGACACCAAGCTCCGCCGCCAGTCGATGGACCGGATCGATCTGTTCCACGGCCACATCGGGGGAATCGACACACTGGCCCGCGCCCTCCTCGTCGCCGCCAACCTGATCGAGTCGGAGACACTGTCCCGCCCCCTCGAAGAGCGGTACGCGGGTTGGTCCTCCGACCTGGGGAAGTCGATCCTCGCAGGCGACGAGAGCCTCGGATCACTGGAGGCGAAGGTCGCATCGGGCGAGATCGACCCGGACCCGGTGTCCGGAGGGCAGGAGCTGCTGGAGAACCGGGTCAATCGGATCATCTGGACCACCGGGAACTGATCTCGTGCCCGGCGCCGCTGCCCGACCCCCGGGTGCCTTGGACCTGGACCTGGGGCCCTACCGAGTCTCGATCGCCACCGGGTACGGGCCCCGTGTGGCGGGCTTGCGGCTCGAGGATGGTCCCGAGATGTTCGCCGTCCTCTCCCCGGACGTGGTCATCGACCGACCCGACTCCGGGACCTACCGGTTCCACGGCGGGCACCGGCTCTGGGCCTCACCGGAGGTGCCGACGATCACATACGCCCCCGACGAGCACCCGTGTGACGTCGAAACCGACACGGATCGGGTCACCATCACCGGGCCGGCGGACCGGGCCGGTCTGATCAAGTCGATCGAGCTCCGTCTCGACGGGGGGAGACTCTCGGTCGACCACACCATCGTGAACGCGGCCCCCGAGACGATCGAGGTTGCGCCGTGGGCGATCACCCAGGTCCCGCTGGGCGGGGCGGCGCTCGTGCCCTTGATCGCCCCCGGGCCTCCAGGCCTCCAGGCTTCCCACAGCCTGATCCTCTGGCCCTACACCGACCTGTCCGACCCCCGACTGAGCTGGCTGGAACGAGCGGTGGTCATCGAGTCCGTGGCGGGCGCCCCGCTGAAGGTGGGAACCGGCCCGGCGCCCCGCCGACTCGGCTTCCTGTTCCAGGGCCATCTACTCACCAAGGACGTCCCCTCGGCGGGAGCGGGCAGCTATCCCGATCTGGGAGCGGTGGCCCAGGTCTACACGAACGGGTCGTTCTGCGAGCTGGAGAGCGTCGGGCCGATCACCGCGTTGGAACAGGGCGCGGGCGTCTCACATCGGGAGATCTGGCAGATCACGCCATGTGACGATCTCGACGACGCCTATCTGCGGGTGGTGAACGGGGACGGGCGATGACCCTCGTTCTCGGGATCGACTCGTCCACGACCGCAACCAAGGCAATCCTCGCCGGAGAGGGTGGAGCCGTGCGGGGGGTGGCCTCGGCCTCCTACGACTACGAGATCCCACGGCCGCAGTGGACGGAACAAGACCCCCGGCTCTGGTGGGACGGCACGATCACGGCGGTGAGACAGGTGCTGGCAGAAACCGATGTCCCCGGCTCGGAAATCGACGCGGTCGGGCTCACCGGGCAGATGCACGGGTCGGTGCTCCTCGACTCAGAGGGCGAGGTGGTGCGACCGGCGATCCTGTGGAACGACCAGAGAACCGAGCAGGAGTGCGACCAGATCCGTGACCTGGTCGGCCGGGACCGGCTGATCCGGATCACGGGCAACGACGCCCTGACCGGGTTCACCGCCCCCAAGCTGCTCTGGGTGCAGAGGCACGAGCCGGAGAACTGGGGCCGGGTCCGTCATGTCGTGCTTCCCAAGGACTACGTGCGCCTCAGGCTCACCGGCGACCTGGCCGTCGATGTCGCCGACGGCTCGGGGACCATCCTCTTCGACCTGGCCCAGCGAACCTGGTCGCCGGAGGTCCTCGACGCCCTCGACCTCGACCCCGCCCTCTTCCCCTCGACGTTCGAGGGGCCGCAGGTGACCGGGGTGGTGTCCCCGGAGGCGGCACGGCTGACCGGGCTTCGCCCCGGGACCCCGGTGGTGGCCGGGGGAGGCGACCAATCGGCAAACGCGGTAGGTGTTGGAGCGGTGGCGCCAGGGGTGGTGGCGCTCTCCCTGGGCACCTCCGGTGTCGTGTTCGCCACCACCGATGGCCCTTCGGTGGAGGCCGGGGGCAGGGTCCACACCTTCTGTCACGCGGTGCCGGAGCGGTGGCACATGATGGGTGTGATGCTGTCGGCGGCGGGGAGCCTGCGTTGGCTCCGGGACGCCCTCGCACCGAACCAGACTTTCGACAGCCTGGTCGAGGGGGCGGCCGAGGTGGCTGCCGGGAGCGAGGGTCTGCTGTTCCTGCCCTACCTCACCGGTGAACGCACCCCACATCCCGACCCGCTCGCCCGCGGCGCGTTCGTGGGCCTGACCGTGAGCCACGACCTCCGTCATCTGACCCGGGCCGTGCTCGAAGGGGTCGCCTTCGGGCTGCGCGACAGTCTCGACCTGATGATCGCATCCGGTATGGCCCGGCCCGACCAGGTCCGGGCGTCGGGAGGGGGCACGCGCAGCTCGCTGTGGCGCCAGATCCTCGCCGACGTCCTCGAAGCCGAGATCGCCACCGTGCCCACCGAGGAGGGCGCCGCCTACGGGGCGGCACTGCTGGCTGCGGTCGGCGCCGGCTGGCACGCCTCGGTGGAGGAGGCAGCCGCCGCGGTGGTCGAGGTCGAGCCGGCCGCCCAGCCCTCAGACGATGTCGACCTCTACCGGACCGCGCACCAGTCCTACCAGGGGCTGTATCCGGCGCTGAGACCGACCTTTCACCGCTAGCCCCAGCTGGTCTCCGTGACCGGGCGGAAAGCGACCTCGAGGATCCGATGGTTTCGGGGCCGGGTCAGGACGAAGAGGACGGCCTCGGCCACGTCGTCGGCCGACATCATCCCCTTCAGCTCCGGCATGTCGGGGGTACGGCCGTGGCCCATGGCAAAGTCCGTGGCGACACCGCCCGGAGCAACGTTGGTGCAGCGGATCCCCTGCTCCCGGAGCTCGTGGTCCAGGGCGCGGGTCAGTCCGATCTGGGCGAACTTGGAGGAGCAGTACACCGCCTCGTAGGGCAGGCCTCTCCGCCCGGCCTCACTGGCAACGGTCACGATGTCGGCCGCACCACTGGTCTGAAGATGAGGCAGGGCGGCGCGGATCGAATAGAGGGCGCCCTTGACGTTGACATCGATCATCTCGTCGAGGTCCTCGAGGGCGAGATCGAGGAAAGGCCCATAGGCGCCCACCCCGGCGTTGACCACGAGGATGTCGAGCCCGCCGAAGTGGTCAACGGTCGCCGCCACGATCCGTTCCATTCCCTCCGGATCACGC
>DASUSU010000289.1:0-6174 GCA_036374915.1 Acidimicrobiia bacterium
GATGAGGCCGTTTCGGGTGGCGAGATGGAACATCATCTCCGGCTCCAGCGTGCCCTCGATGTGCACGTGGAGCTCGGCCTTGGGCAGTCGGGTGATGAGATCCGTCATGGCAACGCGATGTCCTGGGGTCGAACCGGCACCCGATTGAGCTCCTTTCCCGACGCGGCCCGGATCGCGGCGACCACCGCGGCCGTGGAGGAGATGGTCGGCGGCTCGCCCACGCCCTTGGCGCCGTATGGGCCCCATGATCCGGGTCGCTCGATGAGGAGCGCCTCGACTTCGGGAGCGTCGAGGATGGTGGGGAGCAGATAGTCGGTGAAGGTGGCGTTCAGCATCACGCCGTCCTTCACCACCAGCTCCTCCATGACGGCGAGACCCACACCCTGGAGGATCCCACCCTCGATCTGACCCCGGACCGAGGCAGGGTTCAGGGCGAGCCCGACGTCCTGGGCGGTGTCCACCCGGATCACCTTGACCAGGCCCAGCTCGACGTCGACGTCGACCACCGCCCGGTGGCCGGCCACGGCGAAGTCGGCATGGACCACGCCCTGGCCGTTCTCATCGGGCTCTGTGGTGGGCGGGTGACGGAAGGTCACCGTCTCCGTCCAATCCTCATCGGCCAGCGACGACCAGGGCACGAGCAGGCTCTCGCCCCGCCACACTCCCTCGTCGTCGAGATCGTCGCCGTCGTGCCGGGCCAGGATTCGGCGGCGGAGACGGGTCGCCGCCTCGAGCGTCGCCCCGCCGGACACCTGGGACTGCCGCGAGGCGGAGGTCGACCCGGCGGAGTCGATCCTCGAGGTGTCGACATGGACGACCTCGACCCGGCTGATCCCGAGGGCGCTTCGGGCGATCTGGGCGAGCACGGTGACCAGGCCCTGGCCCACCTCGATCGCTGCCGTCTCCACCACCGCCCCCTCTCCACTGAGCCGGACCCTGGCCTGGGCGTAGTCGTCGGAGCCCTCGGAGAACCCGAGGTTCTTGATGCCGAAGGCATAGCCGACACCCCGTCTCACCTGACCCGGCTCGGTGGTCAACCCGGAGCCGCCGGGGAGGTAGCTGTGATGAGGGCCCGGATCCGCCTCGGGCAGGGGCATGGCTCGAAGGCTCCTGATCACGTCGGCGGTGGGGAGCGGCGTCTCGATCACCTGACCGGTGGTCGGCATCGGGTCCCCGGTGCCCAGGGCGTTGCGCTCTCTCAGGTCGAGCGGGTCCATGTCGAGGGCTGCGGCGAGCCGGTCCATCTGCGTCTCGTAGGCGAAGCAGACCTGGACCGCCCCAAACCCCCGCATCGCCCCGCACGGAGGGTTGTTGGTCCGGGCGCCGACCCCGTCCACCGCCACCGAGTCGCACCGGTATGGGCCGACTGCGAAGTAGCAGGCATTGGCCAGGACGGCCGAGGTGGTCGAGGCATAGGCCCCCCCGTCGATCAAGACCTCCGCCTCCACCCTGACCAGACGGCCGTCGGCGTCCGCCTCGTGACGGTATCTGAGCCACGCCGGGTGCCGGTGAACGTGGCCCGCGAACGACTCTGACCGGTGATAGACCATCTTCACCGGCTTTCCGGTGTGGAGCGCCAGCATGCAGAGATGGATGTGGAGGTTGACGTCCTCCCGTGCCCCGAAGGCGCCTCCGATGCCGGTGGGATGCGAGCGCACCTGGTCGGGCCGCAGCCCCAGGCTGGCCACCACCTGCTCCTGGTCGATGTGGACGAATTGGCTGGTTGCGTAGAGATCGACACCCCCGTGCCCGTCGGGAATCGCGAGACCGGCCTCGGTCCCGAGCGGGGCCTGATCCTGCATCCCCACCTGATAGCTGCCCTCGACCACGACCGCTCCCCGCGCCGTCTGGTCGCCGCGTCGTATCCGCATCCGGCGGAACACCTCGTCTCTTCGGTCGGCCTCGGCCGGATCGGTGAGCGGGTCCAGGATCTCGTAGCCCACCTCGACCAACCCGGCGGCGTGACGGGCCGTCACCTCGTCCTCGGCCGCCACCACGGCCACGGGCTCGCCCCAGAACCGGACTTCTTCTCCGGCCAGGACCGGCTGATCCGGGTGCTCCAGGCCGAAGGTTGCCCGTCCCGGGACGTCGTCGGCGGTGAGACAGGCATGGACCCCGCCCACCGCCAGGGCCGGGGCGACGTCGATCGAGGAGATCCGGGCCCTCGGGTGGGGACTGCGCACCGTCGCCGCCCACAGCATGCCCTCCGCCCGCAGGTCCTGGGCGAACTCGAACTCCCCGCGCAGCTTGGGGATCCCGTCGGGACGATTCGGCGATTGCCCCACCGCCCCGTCGATGGCCACGATGCGACGACTCGTGGTGGCGGTCATCGGGCCGACCCCGTGGCGATCCGCTCCAGGGCGCGGAGGATGGCCCCGTAGCCGGTGCACCGGCAGATGTTGCCGGCCAGTGCCTCTTTGATCTCGGTGAGGGACGGGTGCGGATTGCGTGCGAACAGGTCCGCGGCGGCGACCACGAAGCCGGGCGTGCAGAATCCGCATTGCACCGCCCCCGCCTGGTGCATCGCCTCCTGGACCGGGTGAAGCGTCTCCTCCGAGCCGACCCCCTCCACGGTGGTCACCGACGAGCCGGCGACGTCGGCCGCCATCACCAGACACGAGCACACCAGCTCACCGTCGAGCATGACCGAGCACGAGCCACACTCGCCCTGCTCGCACGCGTCCTTCGACCCGGGGAGGCCGAGATCGTCCCGGAGCAGGTCGAGAAGGCTCCCCGGGAAGGTCACCCGGGCGCTGACCTGCTCTCCGTTCACCGTGAACTCGACTATCACCGCAGGCACCTCTCCAGCAGGCGGCGGGCGAGGACGCCGGCACCGTGGCGGCGGTACTCCTCGGTCGAGCGATGGTCGGTGATCGGGCGGACCTCCTCGGAGACCAGACGCTGGAACTCGGCGAGATCGGTGTCCTTGGGACTGGTGATCGACGAGATCATCGCCTCGGCTCGACGGGCGCGAATCGGAGTAGGGGCAACCGAGCCGAGAGCGACGGTGACACGGCCGTCGTCGGCCCTGGTCACCACTGCGCACACGGTGGCGATGACCATCGCGTTGCGAACCCCGATCTTGGCGAAGGCCTGACGCTCGGGCAGGCTCTGGGGGAGCTCCACCGCGGTGATCAACTCGTCATCGCGGCGCGCCGTCTCCTTCACCCCCAGGAAGAACTCGGCCCAGGGCAGGCTGCGGATGCCGGTCGTGGAGGCCAGCTCGATGGTGGCGTCCACCGCGGCGAGGAACGGATGCCCGTCGCCGGCCGGGCTGGCGGTGCCGAGATTGCCCCCGATGGTCCCGGCATTGCGGATCTGGGGAGACCCGACGGTCCGGGCCGCCTCGGCCAGGGCCTTGGGGCCGTCCTGCTCGATCCGTCGCCAGGTGACCCCCGAGCCGATCCTCGCGCCCTCCCATTCCTTCAGCTCGGCGATTCGACGCAGCCCGACCACCTGGTCCGGTCTGACGTGGCCGAAGTTGACCTCCACCATCAGGTCGGTGCCACCCGCCAGGGGGGTCACCCCCTCGGTCAGCCCGGCGAGTGCCTCTTTGACCGAGGTCGGGTGCACGATCTCCACAGAGCGGAGAAGTTAGTTCTGTGCGCTCGGCTCTGCCCAGGGTGTTCGGGCCAGGGCCGCTCAGAGGAGGGCGGCCAGCCTGTTGTGCTCCGAGACCAGCGGGGGAAGCGGGACGGTGACGAGCTGGCCGTCCTCGACGATGCGGCGCCCACCCACCCAGGAGTGGTCGACGGTGACGGGGGCGCACATGACCACCGCCGCCACCGGATCGCGGAGGGCGCCGGCGAACTCGACCCGGTTCAGGTCGTAGGCGATGAGATCGGCAGCCAGACCGGGGACCAGCCTCCCGATGTCGTCCCGGCCCAGGACCCTGGCCCCGCCCGACGTGGCCAGTTGCAGCGCCTCGCGTGGGGTCATCTGCGCCCCCGATCCGAGCCCGGGCGCCACCGCCAACCGGTTGAGGAGCAGAGCCTGTCTCGTCTCCGCCATCATGTGTGAAGAGTCGTTGGAGGCCGAGCCGTCCACCCCGAGCCCCACCGGCACGCCGGAAGCGAGGTAGCGGGAGACCGGGGCGAGACCGGAGGCGAGACGCATGTTCGAGGTCGGGCAGTGGGCGACACCTGTCCCCGCCCGCCCCATCCGCTTCACCTCGTCGTCGGCCACGTGGACGGCATGGGCGTACCAGACGTCGGGCCCGGACCAGCCGAGATCCTCCATGTATTGCACGGGGCGGCGCCCGAAGCGCTCGATGCAGAACGCCTCCTCGTCTGCCGTCTCGGCAAGATGGGTGTGCATGGTCACCCCGAGTTCTCGGGCGAGGGCTGCCGTCGCCGTCATCAGCTCGTCGGTCACCGTGAACGGCGAGCACGGAGCGAGGACGACCCTGGTCATGGCTCCCCTCCCCGGGTCGTGGTACTGGTCGACCACCCGTCTCGAGTCGTCGAGGATCCGATCCTCCGGCTCCACGACCGAGTCGGGAGGCAACCCGCCCCGGGACTCCCCCAGGCTCATCGAGCCTCGGGACACGTGGAAGCGGACCCCGACCGGGGCAGCCCCTTCCAGCTGGTCGTCGACCCGAGACCCGTTGGGCCACAGGTAGTGATGGTCGGAGGCCGTGGTGCACCCGCTGAGGGCGAGCTCGGCGAGACCGAGCCTGGTGGAGACACGTACGTGATCGGGGGTCATCCCGGCCCAGATCGGATAGAGGGCGCGCAGCCAATCGAAGAGACCGGCGCTCTGAGCCGCCGGGATCACCCGGGTCAGCGTTTGATAGAGGTGATGATGTGTGTTGACCAGTCCCGGGAGCACGACGTGGCCGCTCAGGTCGACCACCTCGTCGGCCTCTCCCGGCAACAGGTCGGTCGGCCCCACCTGTTCGATCCAACCGTCCCGGGCCAGGATGGCCCCGTCCAGGATCTCCTCGCCGTCCATGGTGGCGATCACCGCGGCGTGACGGATCAGCAGCGTTCCCATCGCCGCCAACCTACAAGCCCACTTAGAGTCGCCCCCCATGACTCTGACCGACACATCGATGTCGACCTGGGGCGAGCGGCTCGGCGCCGTCGCCACGCGCCTGGGTCGAGAGCTTCCCGGAGAGGGGCCGGAGCGCCAGCCGGTCCACACCGTCTACGGAGGCGCCCATCTCTTCTCGGCGGGCACTGCGACCCGGCTCGGGGAGCTCTCATTGGAGTTCATGGAGCGCTGGGCCGGCACGCCCGACGACCTGGCCGCGATTCTCGGTCTCCCGGACGACCTGGCCGGGAAGGTCCACCGTCTGGTTCGAGCCAAGCTGACCCGGGAGCCGGTCGAGGACTTCCGCATCGACTTCGAAGACGGATACGGGCATCGTTCCGACGACGAAGAAGACGGGCACGCCCGAGCCGCCGGCCGCGAGCTTGCCCAGGGCATGGCCACCGGCTCGCTGCCCCCGTTCACCGGTATCAGGGTCAAGTCGCTGTCGGGCGAGCTGCACCGGCGCTCCCTGCGGACGCTGGACCTCTTCGTCACCACCGCGGTGGAGGAGGGGGGCAGACTCCCCGACGGCTTCGTGGTAACCCTGCCCAAGATCCAGGACGACGAGCAGGTGGTGGTGCTGACCGAGGCGCTCGGTGAGCTCGAGAGGGGCCTGGGGATCGAGCCGATCCCGGTGGAGTTGATGGTGGAGACCCCGCAGACGATCATCGACGGCGACGGCAGCTTCGGGATGCGCAAGTTCGTCGAGGCCGGCTCGGGGCGGGTGCGCGGCGCCCACTTCGGCACGTACGACTACACCGCTTCGCTGAGCATCACAGCCGCCTATCAGACCATGACCCATCCGGCCTGCGACTTCGCCCGCCATGGCCTGCAGGTGAGTCTGGCCGGGACAGGGGTGTGGATCTCGGACGGTGCGACCAACGTCATGCCGGTGCCCCCCCACCGGGGAGACGATCTGAGCGCGGCGCAGGTCGAGGAGAACCGGACGGCGGTCCACGAGACGATGCGTCTTCATTACGACCACATCAGGCATTCCCTGGCCCACGCCTTCTACCAGGGCTGGGACCTGCACCCGGCCCAGTTCCCCACCCGGTACGCCGCGGTGTACGCCTTCTTCCTGGAGGGCCTCGACCAGGCCGCATCCCGTCTGTCCAACTTCGTCGAGTCGGCGGCCAAGGC
>DASUSU010000290.1:0-4370 GCA_036374915.1 Acidimicrobiia bacterium
GAAGGCGGTGACCGGGGCCCGGGAGAAGGTGGCGACGAAGTTGGCGTAGACCTCGCCCCGGGCCCAGGTCTCGGGGGCGGCCGGCTCGATGCCCCAGGTGAGGTCGGCGAGGTGGAAGAGGAGGAAGGCGGCGAAGATCACGCCGCTCCAGCGCATGGTCCGGCTGGCGTAGGTGGCGGCGACATAGTGGCGCGGCCCCTGATAGTCGTCGGGCCGGGCCCGGGAGTTCATCACCGTCAACGAATAGGCGGCGTGGACGTGGAGGAGGAAGGCCACGATCAGCCCGGTGCGCAGGATCCAGAGGGTCACGTGCTCGGGGATGAACGGGACGAACAGCTCGCGAAGGGCGTGGGCGTAGATGTCGATGTCGGGGACACCGTCGACGTCGGGGAGGAAGATCTTCCAGTTGCCCACCATGTGGGCGACCACGAAGAGGATGATCCCGGCGCCGGTGAGTGCCATCACCCATTTCTTGCCCACCGCCGACCGGTAGAAGGTGACCGGCCAGGGGGTCTTTCTCTGTTCGAGCGTCGTTGACACCGCAGCCCCCATTATGGCAAGTCTCGGCCCGGCTCCGTCCGCACCCGCCAACCCGCGAAAACTCACGCTGCCACAAGAAGATTTCGAGCCTCCTGGGGTTGACGGCGCGCGCGGCGAGTCGTAATGTCAAACGTGTAATTACACAGTTGTGAGGAGACCTGATGCAGAGCAAGCTCATCCAAGCACTAGCCATAGGTGAGCTTTCCTGGCAGGACTACGCCAACTGCCGAGGCGCCGATGCCGACCTCTTCTTCCCCGAGCGGGGGGCTTCCACCCGGAAGGCGAAGGCGATATGCGCCGCCTGCGAGGTGAGGGCGGAGTGCCTCGACTACGCGGTGGACATGGGCGAGAAGTTCGGCATCTGGGGTGGCCTCAGCGAACGGGAGCGACGTCGGGTCCGCCGCGAACGTTCGCAGCGGGAACGCAAGGTGGGTTGAGGCGCCTTCGGCGCCGTACTTGGTACTGGTACCGGGCTACAGGTAGAGGCCGGTCTGGTCCTCGCCGGGGACCGGAGGGCGGGAAGGCCCCAGTGCTCTCTTCTGCATCTCGGCCAGCTGCGATTGCGCCGCCATCTGCTGGCTCCACAACGAGGCCTGGATCCCGTGGAACAGCCCCTCCAGCCATCCGATCAGTTGGGCCTGGGCGACCCGGAGGGCAGCCTCGGACACGCCCTCTTCGAGAGGGACCATGATGTCGTTGAACTCCTCGAGCAGTTCGGCGGAGAGGATCCCGCGCAACTCGTCGAGCGACCGGGCGTGGACGTCGGCGAGACGTCTCCGCCCGCCGTCGTCGAGGGGAGCCTGGCGCACCTCGTCGAGCATGGCCCGGGTCATCGAGGCGATCCGGATCAGCTTCGTCGGCTCGGAGACGGGCGGTTCGGGACGTTCTTCCTCGGGGATCTCCGCCTCGGGAACTTCCGCCACCACCTCAGGCTTCACCGCTTCTTCCATCGAATCAGCCTAAAGGCCGGGTGCACCTAGCCCGTGGCTCGATGCACCCGGCGAGTTCAGGCCCGGACCTCGTCCCTCATGAAGGCCACGTAGGCCAACGCGTACATGACCGAGGCAAGCGCCACCAGGATGGCGATCTGGGGCCAGACCACGCCCAGGCTCTGGGTCAGGTTGAGCTCGGAGACGATGGCCCGGTCCACCTGCTCCACCGTGACCAGGCCCACGGTGCGCACCTCGGGGTCGAGCAGGACGCTGGATCCCTGCTGGAACAGGGTGACCGGAGAGAGCTGGGACACGGTCTGGGTGGTGCGGAGGTAGGCGACCTCGGCGGCCTGCGAGCCGTCTCTCGGGCTGAGCACCCCGGCGACTGCACTGAACAGGAACGAGCCGAACAGGGTCAGCACCAGCCAGACGCCGATCGGGATCATCGCCGAGGTCGATGCCCGCTTGGCCAGCACCGATGACAGGGTGGCCAGCGCCTGCCAGAACCCGACGTAGATGATGGCGAAGACCAGCCACACCGCGAGACGGGAGATCTCGGTCGGGGAGGGGACGACCCCGAGCCGGAACACCCCGATCCCGGACACGAACAAGACCAGGGCGGTGAGCATGATCGCCACCACGGTGAGCCCGGCCACGAACTTGCCCAGGATCACCTCGTCGCGGTGGATCGGCTGGGAGAGGAGCCGGGGCAACGTCCCCTGGGACCGTTCCCCGCTGACCGCGTCGAACCCGAACATGATCCCGAGCAGCGGGGCGAGGAACCCCACGAACACGATCAGCGGGAACGGCACCGGATCGACGGTGACGGTGAACAGCTTCAGGAAGAGCGCGGTGATCCCCTGGGCGTTGGGAGCGACGTCGCGGATCCCCCCCGATGCGGCGAACACCGCTGCCGCGGTGGCGATCCCGAGCACGCCCATCAGCACCACGAACCGTCCCGAGAGCAGGTGGTCGGCGATCTCCTTGCGGGCGACCGCCCGCCACCCGCCGACCCGCTCCCGCTCCAGTTCGACGGCTTCCGGCTCTGTTGTTTCGGTGGTCATGCGCTCACCTCCTCCTGGATCTCGAAGTAGCGGCGGTAGATGGTCTCCAGGTCCTCGTCGAGCCGGTGCACCCCGACCACGTCGGCGCCGCCGGCGACCAGCCCGCCGACCGTGGCCGGCAGTGATCCCGCTTCGAGCTCGGCGACCCAGGATCCCGGGATCTTGCCTGCCTCGACCTCGCCCACGTTGGGCAACGACTCGAGCTGCTGGCGGGACCTGGCCGGGTCGCCGTCGATGCGGAACTCGACCTTGACCTTGGTGCTCTTGTCCACCGCGGCCAACTCGTGGGGCGTGCCCTGGGCCACCACCTTGCCCTTGACGAAGATCGCCACCCGGTCGCACACGGTCTGCACCTGGTGGAGGAGGTGGCTGGCGAGGAGGACGGTTACCCCCTCCTCCTTGGCCAGCCTCTGAATCAGGGCGAGCATCTCGATCACGCCTTCGGGGTCGATGGCCGTGGTCGGCTCGTCGAGGATCAGCACCGAAGGGCTCTTCACCAAGGCGTCGGCCACCCCGAGACGCTGCTTCATCCCCCTGGAGTACTCCCCGGCCGCCTGGTCGGCGGCGTCGGCCAGGCCGACCAGCTCGAGCAGCGAGTCGATGTGCCCCTCGAAGTCGTCGAGCCCATTGAGACGCGCGGTGAAGCGCAGGTTCTGCCGACCGGTCATCGTGTCGTAGAAGCCGACCGCGTCGGGCAGATAGCCGACCCGGCGTTTCACCTCGAGCGGGTAGCGCCTCGGGTCGAGGCCGAGCACCTTGATCGTCCCTTTTGTCGGCTCGACCAATCCGAGGAGCATCAGGATCGTGGTCGTCTTCCCGGCCCCGTTCGGGCCGAGCAGGCCGTAGACCTCCCCGGCCTCGATCTCGAGGTCGAGACGGTCGACCACGTTGAGCTCGCCGTAGGTCTTGGTCAAGCCCTTGCTGCGGATGGTCGTGGTCATGGTCTCAGCGTCGGCCGAAGCGGCGGAACACCCAGGCGAGGGCGGCCAGCGTCAGTGCGATCACCGCGATGCCGACAAAGCCCCACACCGCGGACGGGTTGACCGTGGTGCGTATCTCCATCGAGTCGGTGGCCTGCTCGTGGGTGGCGGTGAAGCTGATCTGGTAGTCACCGGCCACCGCCTCCTCGGAGGGGGTGATGGTCGCCGTGACCGGAACCGTCTCACCGGGCCCGATCGCCACTTCCTGGTTGTCGAAGGCGACCTCCCAGCCGCTGGGCGGGGTCACCCCGACCACGACGTTGTCGAGCGGGGCGGTGCCGGTGTTGGTGAGCAGGATCTGGAAGTCGTTCGAGCTGCCCACTGTGACCTCGGCGTTGAGCCGCTCGTCGGCTGTCGACATCTCGAGTGCGAACGAGCCGACCACCTCGACGATCATCTCGGTCTCCACCGTGGTCCCCGGAGAGGTTGCCTGGAGGGTGATCGGATACTGCGCCGCCTCCGCCTGGAACGGCGGTGTCACCTCGACGTTGATCGTCTCGGTGCCACCTGCCTCGACCTGGATGGTGGCGGCCTGGGCCTCGCCGGAGAGCTCGGCGGTCACCGCCCACCCCGAGGGCGCGGTCGGCACCAGTTCGAACTCGAGGTCGGCAGGGGTCCCGTTGGCCAGATCGACGTCGAAGGTCACCGCCTCACCGGCAGGGGTGCGCAGACCGGGGAAGTTGGGGGTCAAAGTGACCTCGCCCCCGGCCTGGGCCGAGACCCTCACTCCGAGCGGGATCTGTACCGACTCGCCGCCTCCGCTGGCGGTGACGGCCAGGTCGTAGTCGCCCTCGGCCGCACTGGCGGGGACGGTCACGTCGAAGCTGAGTTCGGGCTCGAGACCGGGCCCGGCG
>DASUSU010000291.1:0-2310 GCA_036374915.1 Acidimicrobiia bacterium
GAACCCTCCCGCATCGGTCGGCCCCGCCTGACGCCAGACCTGGAGCGTCACGTTCACTTGTAGCTCCTCGTAGTCAACGCCACGTTCTCGAACTCGAGTTGCTCCAGGTTGAGCTGGGGTCGTCCCGCGTCGCCGGTCCACTCCCACACCGCGACATGAGCGAACTCGTCGTCACGACGAAGCGCCTCGCCTTCCGCGGTCTGGTACTCCTCACGGAAATGGCCGCCACACGACTCCTCCCGGTGCAAGGCGTCGAGACACATGGCCTGGGCCAGCTCGAAGAAGTCCTCGACCCGGCCCGCCCGCTCCAGCGTCTGATTGAGCCCTGCCGCGGTGCCCAGGATCTTGACGTCCTTCTCGAACTCGTCATACAGGGCGGGGATCTCGGACAGGGCCTTCCTCAGACCCGGCTCGCTACGCGACATGCCGCAGTACTCGAGCATGATCTTGCCCAGTTCCTTGTGGAACCAGTCCACCGTGCGGCTCCCCCGGGTCGAGACGAAACGGTCGACCCGCTCCCTCACCCCGCTCTCCGCTTCGGCGAACACCGGGGCATCGGTGGGGACCGGGGCCTGGTTGAGGAAGTCGGCGAGATAGTCCCCGATGGTGTTGGGGAGTACGAAGTACCCGTCGGCCAGACCCTGCATCAGGGCCGAGGCGCCGAGACGGTTAGCCCCGTGGTCGGAGAAGTTGGCCTCCCCGATCGCGTACAGCCCTGGGATGGTGGTCATCAGGTTGTAGTCGACCCAGAGCCCGCCCATGGTGTAGTGAGGGGCGGGGTAGATCCGCATCGGCACCCGGTACGGGTCTTCGTCGGTGATCCGCTCGTACATCTCGAACAGGTTGCTGTACCGCCCCTCGATCGCCTGGTGCCCTTCGCGCTCGATGGCGTCGGCGAAGTCGAGGTAGACCCCGTTCTTCAGCGGGCCCACTCCCTTCTCCTCGTCCACGATCCGCTTCACCGCCCGGGAGGCCACATCGCGGGGGACCAGGTTGCCGAAGGCGGGGTACATCCGCTCCAGGAAGTAGTCCCGGTCGTCGGCCCCGATCTGGCCCGGCGCCCGCCGGTCGTCGGGCTGTTTCGGCACCCAGATCCGCCCGTCGTTGCGCAGCGACTCCGACATGAGGGTCAGCTTCGACTGGAACTCGTCCGAGGCTGGGATGCAGGTGGGATGGATCTGGGTGAAACAGGGGTTGGCCATTCCCGCGCCCTTGCGATGCGCCCGCCAGATCGCGCTGGCATTCGACGCCATCGCATTGGTGGAGAGATAGAAGACGTTGGCGTAGCCCCCGGTGGCGAGGACCACGGCATGACCCGAATGGCCGGTGACGGCGCCGGAGATGAGATCCCGGACCACGATCCCCACTGCCCGGCCGTCCTCCACCACCAGGTCGAGCATCTCCGACCTGGTGTGCAGCTTCACCCGTCCGGCTACCACCTGACGGGCCAGGGCCTGATACGCCCCGAGCAGAAGCTGCTGGCCGGTCTGGCCCCGGGCGTAGAAGGTGCGCGCCACCTGCGCCCCGCCGAAGGAGCGGTTGTCTAGAAGCCCCCCGTACTCCCGGGCGAAGGGGACCCCCTGGGCGGTGGCCTGGTCGATGATGTTGAGCGACTCTTCGGCGAGCCGGTACACGTTCGCCTCCCGGCTCCGGTAGTCGCCGCCTTTCACCGTGTCGTAGAAGAGCCGGTAGATCGAATCGCCGTCGTTCTTGTAGTTCTTGGCTGCGTTTATCCCGCCTTGGGCGGCGATGGAGTGAGCCCGCCGCGGCGAGTCGTGAAAGGTGAACACCTCGACGTCGTAGCCGAGCTCGGCGAGGGTGGCGGCGGCGGAGGCGCCGCCCAGCCCGGTGCCCACGATGAGGATCTTGAACTTCCGCTTGTTGGCCGGGTTGACCAGGCGCACCGAGAACTTGTGGTTCTCCCACTTCTCCTCGATCGCGCCTTCGGGGATCTTGCTGTCGAGTAGCAGGGTCACCGGGTCATCCCACCAGACCGAAGTAGACGGCGAGAGGCATGACGCTGTTGCCGACGGTGACCAGCACGGCCAGCCCGACCGCGAAGAAGCGGCGGAGCCGGTTGAAGCGGGGGTGGTTGACCCCGACGCTCTGGAACATCGACCACGCCCCGTGATAGAGGTGCAGCCCGAGCAGGACCATCGCGATCACGTAGAAGGCGGTGACCGGGGCCCGGGAGAAGGTGGCGACGAAGTTGGCGTAGACCTCGCCCCGGGCCCAGGTCTCGGGGGCGGCCGGCTCGATGCCCCAGGTGAGGTCGGCGAGGTGGAAGAGGAGGAAGGCGGCGAAGATCAC
>DASUSU010000292.1:0-2319 GCA_036374915.1 Acidimicrobiia bacterium
GTTCTGCCAACTGTCCCAGACGGCTCGCATCGCCTGGATGTACTCCCGGAGTTGGGGTGCGGGCCGACCCGACCAAAACGATCCGAATCGTCTGACGATGTGGCCTCGAACCTGGGTCCCGAGCCCGAGCAAGAACTTGCCCCCAGTCTGGCGGGCCAGATCCCACGCGGTCATGGCCATCACGGTCGGTGACCGGGGAAAAGCAACGGCGATCGCCGTCCCGAACTCGAGGTCGGAGGTCGCGGCTGCGGCATGGGTCAGGGGGAAGAAGGGGTCATATTGGGTCTCGGCCGTGAAGAAACCGTCATAGCCGAGACCGACCGCCTCGATGGCGGCGGGGACGGCATTGTCCGGCGGGCCCGGGGGGAAGTAGTAGTCGACGTTCATCGTCCGAACCTTAGGAGCGGGTTCATTCGCCGGCCGTCCTACCTAGAGTTCCGGGAAATGAAGAAGCTCGCAAAGGTGATTGGGTTCGTCGGCGGTGTGGTCGCCGTCGTGTGGGCGATGAGAGACCGATTCATCTCCGTCGCCACCTCACGGGAGCCCGAACCACCCTCTTTCCGGGCGGAACCGCCATCGAAACCGACAGTGGACACCATCGACGGGATAGGTCCCGTCTTCGCCGAGCGATTGACAGAAGCGGGTCTGGCCACCGTGACAGATCTCGCAGAGGCGAGCCCCGATCGAGTGGCCGAGGCGGCCGGCGTCAGCGCGGCGCGGGCGCGCACCTGGATCGAGCTGGCCAAAGCCGAACAGGGCTGACATGCCCTATCTGCACGCACCCGAGGACCTCGGGGATCTGGTGGGAGAGGCGCCGTCCTATCGAGTCGACCAGCTGAGAGACTGGCTCTACCGCACGCCAGTGCTGACGGCTGACGACATGACGAACCTGCCCTTGGACCTGCGGGACTCGATCCGTGATCACCTCTGGCCGTTCGAGATCGAGGTCGAGCAGAGCGCAGACTCCGGGACGACGAGGAAGTGGCTGTTCCGGGCCGGTGACGGCGTCGCATTCGAGGCGGTCCTCATGGGGTACCCGAGAAGGGCGACCCTCTGCATTTCCAGTCAGGCCGGGTGCGCCCTCGGCTGCACGTTCTGCGCCACCGGGCAATTCGGTTTCGAACGACATCTGGAGCCGGGAGAGATCGTGGCCCAGGTGGCATACGCCCAGGCCTTCCTTCGTCAGATCGGGATGCCCGGCGTCCCCGACCACCTCACCAACATCGTCTTCATGGGCATGGGTGAGCCCCTGGCCAATTTCGACCGGGTCAGGGAGGCCCTGCGGAGGATGATCGAGGTAATGGGGATCTCGGCGCGGTCGATCACCGTCTCGACGGTGGGAATGGTCCCCGGGATCAAACGACTGGCGGACGAGCCATGGCCGGTCTATCTGGCCATAAGCCTCCACGCCGCCGACGACGAGCTCCGCACCTCACTCGTGCCGATCAACAAGCGATACCCGATCGCCGACCTCGAGGCTGCCGCCTGGGAGTATTTCGAGAAGAAGGGACGTCGCCTCTCCATCGAGTGGACCATGATGGACGGGGTCAACGATACGTTCGACCAGGCCGACAAACTTGCCGCGATCGCCCGCCGACTACGAGCCCATGTCAACCTGATCGCCCTCAACCCGACACCCCTCAGCGACGAGCGACCGTCTTCGACACTCCATATCGAGGAGTTCGCCGACGCCCTGACCAGGCGCGGGGTCAACGTGACCGTCCGCGACACACGTGGGCGCGACATCGACGCCGCCTGCGGGCAATTACGAGTTCTATCTGGAAATTCGCGACTTTCTGGGTAGGCTCACGGGTGCGGAGCGAGTCAGGGGCTGAAGGAGTTGTGCCTTCGGATGCCCAGTTTTCGTCGTTCCCGCGCCTTGATCGTCGGATCAGTGCTGGTGCTGCTGGTCGCGGTTTTCTCTGTCGATTACACGGTGGAACGTGGTGACACACTGGGCAGGATCGCCAAGGATCACGGCGTCTCTGTGTCCGCACTGGCCGAGGCCAACAACCTCTCAAATCCGAACCTGATCTATCCGGGACAGGTCCTCACCATCCCGGGCAAAGACGGCAAGGCCGACATCAAACATGTCGTCGCCCGTGGCGACACCCTCAACGGAATCGCCGCCAAGTACCGGGCGTCGGTGTCGAGAATCGTGGCCGCCAACTCGATCGCCAATCCCGATCTCATCAGGATCGGACAGAAGATCCTCATACCCTCGGGCAGTGGATCCGGATCCGGCGGCGGCGGCTCGGCTGACGCCATCTCCGACCGCACCGGTCAGTATCACGTGGTGAGGCGGGGCGAGACCGTGAA
>DASUSU010000293.1:0-3530 GCA_036374915.1 Acidimicrobiia bacterium
GAGCTGGTCAACCAGAGCGAGCTCGGGTTGTCACTGGCCAGCGGGCTGCACGACGGGTACAGCTGGGACCGGCTCGTCTACGACGTCGCACGGGTCGACACCGAAGGGCCGCCCGCCTATTGGGAGCTGACCGGCGAGGTCACCATCCAGCCCGAGACGTTGTCGGGAGGCCGGGTGACCGGGGCGCTCGACCTGGCCCCAGGATCCCATGCCCTCGCCTGCGCCTCTTCGGACAGCAGGGTCTTCCTCCTCACGGAGGTGGTTGTGGGCGGCTGAGGTCAATAGCCCACCTCCCACAGGATCAGCCCGTGGGGCGGGGCCACGGTGGCCACCCGGCTCCGGTCGGCCGACTCCACGATCTCGCCAACCGACCCGACCGGGGTGAATCCCCGGCCCACGTCGTAACAGAGGCCGACCAGGGAGCGGACCATCTGATGGCAGAAGGCGTTCGCCTTGATCCAGAAGTGGAGACGATCACCGTCGGGCTCCCAACCGGCCTCGTCGACACGCCGCACATTCGACTTGCCCTCAACCGAGCGGCAGAAGGCACCGAAGTCGTGCTCGCCGACGAACTCGGTGGCGGCCGCCGCCATCGCAGCTTGATCGAGACGGGGGCCGACATGCCATTCGAATCCCCGGGTGAGAGGATCGGGGACCGGGCCGGTGAACATCGAGTAGCGATAACGGCGCCAGCGGGCGGAGAACCGGGCGTCGAACCCGTCGTCGACCTCGGTGACCGCCATCACCGCGATCTCGGGACCGACCAGGCCGTTGAGCGAGCGCGCCAGCTTGTCGACGTCGATCGGCGACTCGACCCGGATCGACACCACCTGGCCCCGGGCGTGGACGCCGGCATCGGTCCTCCCCGCCACCGCGGTCGCCACCGGCCCGTCGAGCAGGGTTCTCAAGGCGTCTTCCAGGGCTCCCTGGACCGTCCTCAGCCCCTCCTGATGCGCGTAGCCCCGGAAACCCGAGCCGTCGTAGGCCAGGTCGAGACGGAGCGTGGGCATCAGAACAGGGCGCCGAATACCGCGAAAGGCACTCCGAGCAGGGCCCTGAAGATGACTGCGATGGCGAACCCGATCAGCACCGAGACGGCTGCATTGCGGGTCTCGATTCCGGCGGCCTCCCGGGTTGCGACCACCAGGATGGCGAGATACCAGAGCAGACCGACCACACCGCCGACCTGGCCGAACAGCTCCAGGAGGAGAGGGAGGACGGCGAGACCCTGGAGAGCGATCATGGTCTGGGGCTTGGCCGTGGACTGGAACAGGCGGGTGGCGGCGAACCACGTGGCGAATCCCAGGACCAACCACGACACCACCCCGGCGATGACGACCTGGAACAGGGTGGGGAAGTCGAAGAGACCGATCGCGCCGTTGACGAGGAGACTGCCGATATAGGTCACGCCGGCGACGATGGAGACCAGGATGGCGGCGTCGGCGGCCGAGTCGGAGTCGAAGTAGGCGTCGGTGAACGGCTTGCGATCGAATAGGGCGGCCCGGCCGGCCCGGGAGAACATTCTGCTCACAGTCGGGCGAGGGTAGTGCCCCGGCCGGTGAGATCGGCGACGTTGGGGACGACCGGTGTCAGCGGCGGAGGCGGACCCTCTCCACCGAATGGTCCGGAGCCTTCTTCAGGATCAGCGTGGCCCGCTCCCGGGTGGGGAGGATGTTCTCGACCAGGTTGACCTGGTTGATCCGTTCCCAGATGTCGGTCGCCACCGCCACCGCCTCCTCGTCGGAGAGGCCGGCGTAGCGGTGGAAGAAGGCGTCGGGCTGGGTGAAGGCGGTGTCGCGCAGGGTGATGAAACGCTCGATGTACCACCCCCGCACCGCGTCGATGTCGGCGTCGACGAAGATCGAGAAGTCGAAGTAGTCCGAGACGAAGGCGCCTCTCTCCCCGGCCTGGAGGACATTGAGACCTTCGAGGATGAGGATGTCGGGACGATTCACCGTCCGAGTCTCCCCCTCCACCACGTCGTAGGCCGAGTGCGAGTACACCGGGACCTCGAGGTGCTCCTCGCCCGCCTTGGCCAGGGCGACGAACTCGAGCAGCGAGCGGCGGTCGTAGCTCTCGGGGAACCCTTTCCGGTCCATCAGGCCCCGCTCAGCCAGCTCCGAGTTGGGCCAGAGGAACCCGTCCGTGGTCACCAGCTCGACCCGGGGGTGCTGGGGCCATCGCGACAACAGCTCCTGCAGCACACGGGAGATGGTCGACTTCCCCACCGCCACCGACCCTGCGATGCCGATGACGAAGGGACGGGGTCCTGGTGGCGTCCCGAGAAAGGTGTCGGTCACCGTGGCCAATTGAAGACTGCCCAGGACATGGAGGTTGAGGAGACGGGAAAGCGGGAGGAAGCTGTGCTCGACCATGTCGACGTCGAGATTGACGTTGATCCCCCTGATCTTCTCCACGTCCGCCTCGGTGAGAGTCAGGGGAGTGTTGGCCCTGAGGGCGGCCCACTCTTCGCTGGTGAAATCGAGGTAGATCGGCTGACTCAACCCGGTCAGGCTAACCCGCACCCCCGATTTGGCTTATTCGCGATTCTCCGGAATTTCTCTAAGCCCGGGCTCAATGCGACCGATAAGGGTGGTGATGGGACAGTTCCAGGCGTCTTTGCGCATGCCCGGCGACAGCCGTGCGCTGGCCGCCGTTGTCCTCCTCCACGAAGGGCGGCTCCAGGTGGCGTCGGGGGACCATGTCATCGGCGACTGGGCGATCGACACCATCGAGATCTCCCAGATCCCCGAGGGGATCCGGGTGGCCGCCGAAGGCGAGGTGCTGCTGCTCGACATCTCCGATCGAGCCACCTTCGAACAGGAGGCCGCAGCCCACAACAAAGCCCCCGGCCGTCGCATCAGGGCGGTCAAGGCCGCCAAGACGCGCACCCCCAAGCCAGGGAAGACCGGGACCGCCACCAAAGTCGGGGTGAGGGCCCCGAAGAGGGTGCGGACCGAGTCGAAGCTCGACCTCTACCTGGGGCGGGCCAGGGACCGGTTCGGGTCCAGCCTGCCCAAGTGGGTGTTCAGCAGGATCGGGCTCGGCGCGGCCCTGGGCTTGGTGGTGTTCACCGTGATCTTTGCCGAGCTGGTCTCCAACCTTCTACTCATCGCCGGCGTGGTCGTCCTGCTCATCGGTGGCGTGACCATGCTCGACAGCGTTATCGCCCGACGGGTCCTGCAACACAAGGTGACCCCGATCCAGGTGGTGATCGGAGGAGGCACCCTGTTCGTGGTGGGACTTCTGATCGGTTTTGCCGCCTAGCGGCGAATCCGATCGCTCTAGGCCATAGGCTTCAAGCCATAGGCCAGAACGCGCTCTGGCTTACTGCCTATTGCTTGTTGCCTACAGCCGAGCTCGTGGCTCGTCGCAGTCTGAGCCGAAGGCTCAGACGAGCTCGATGACTGCTTCTTCGGCGCCATCGCCGCGGCGGGGGCCCAGCTTGGTGATCCGGGTGTAGCCACCCTGACGGTCGACGTAACGGGGGGCGACCTCGTCGAACAGCTTGACCACGGCATCCCGGTTGG
>DASUSU010000294.1:0-4126 GCA_036374915.1 Acidimicrobiia bacterium
AGAGCCGGACATCGGTCTTGCCCCAACGGCTGCGCTCCAGCCTCGCCATCTCAACTCCCCCGGTAGGTGCTGAACCCGAACGGGCTGAGCAGGAGGGGGACGTGGTAGTGCTCCTCTGCCTCGTCGACGTCCACGATCAGATGCACCTCGGGAAAGAACCGGTTGCCCGCGTCGCCGGTGGCGAACACCAGCCGGTAGACGCCCGAGCCCATCGCGACCCCGAGGGCTGCAACGCGCCCGTTTCCGTCGGTGACGCCCGCGCCCACCTGCTGCCAGCCGCCATCCAACGAACGTTCCAGCGTCACCCTCACCCCCTCGGCCGGCCGCCCTTCGCCCAGGTCGAGCACATGGGTGCTGAGACCGGTCATCGATTGGCTTCCATGCAGAGCATGCGGCGCAGTCTGGTCCTCGTGATCGACTTCTGCTCGCCGGCGGCGTTGCCGATCTCCTCCTGGCGGGTGTTGGCCATGCGGCCCCGCGCGATCTCGAGCATCTCGGCAGCCGTCTTCCCGGTCGCATAGACGATGTAGGTGAACCCCATCGTCTCCTCGTAGGCCCGGTTGACCTCGGCCAGCTCGGCCATCACCTCGTGGTCCGCCGCGACCGTGCCCGCCTGCTCCCGGTCGGTCACCGGGTCGCCCCGCTCACCGATCCGGGGATGACCGGCGAAGGCCTCCAGCCAATCCGTCTCCCCGAGTTGGTCGAAGACGGCGTCAGCCGTCGCAAGGAGTGTCTCGACATCGGTGAAGGGGCGGGCTGCGGTCATGTGCTCCACCCAGGCCCCTGCCGCGCAGGCGCTGTGAAAGAAAGCCCGCGCCTGGTCGTCGAACAGGGCGTTGAGGTAGGCGAGGCGAACCCGTTGCGCAGGTTCGGGGTCGGGGGTCCCTCGCACCCGGAGCCTTGCCACCCCTCCGTCGGGGTGGATGTCGAGACGGAGGAAGGCTGCGTGTGCCGGAGTGCCCGGAACCACGACGTTCACCCGGTCGGGCCCCACCTCGGCCCGGGTGACCACTTCCTCCCACGTCTCGCCGTCGTCCCCGACCGATACCGACACCCAGCCCGGGGCGTTGCCCTTGAAGTGACGGGTGTCCACCTCGACCTCTCTCACCACGCCGGGCAGACCGAGCCTGAAGGTGGCCCAGTCGTTGCCCGGGCCCCGTCGTCGACGTGTCTCCCAGCCGTCCCACATCCCGGCCGGCTCGGTGGGCCGGAGCAGGTTGGACGGCGGCGAGTAGTGGAAGTCGGATGTGTTCACGGCTTCCCCGCCGACGAGCGAGGACACCAGGTCGGTATCGGCCCGATCGGGGCAGACCACGTCCTTTCCCGGGATCGGGTCACCCTCGACCCGGAGTCGGGCCACCCCGCCGTCGGGGAAGATGTTGAGACGGAGATGGGTGATCCGGTGCGGGTCCTCGACACCGAAGGTCGCTGCCGTGTCCCCGGTCAGCCCGGTCCTCGGGACGATCTCGACCCAGGACGCCTCGGGGAGAAGGTCGTCGCTGCCCACCCCGCACCCTTCCAGCGAGAACGACTCCGGATAGTTGCCGGTGAAGTGGGAGGTGTCGACCGTGACCGAGGTGATCCTCCCCGGTATGCCCAGGGCGATCACACACCAGTCGTGACCGGAGTCGCGGCGGCGACGGGTCTCCCACCCGTCCATCCACTTTCCCCGGTCGGTGTATTCCTCCCGCCACACCGGGGTCGTGGTCCGGAGCAGGTTCACCGCCTCGGCGAAGAACTCGTCGTTGCACTCGACGATGCGCCCGCCGACGGCATCAGAGATCAGATCGGTCATTTCGCCTCAACATCCTGCCATTGCCCGGGGTCACCACTCCCCTGTCGAAGACGGTCTTCCCTCCCAGCATGGTCAACACCACCCGGCCCCGGAGCTTCATTCCCTCGTAGGGCGTGATCGGATGCCGGTGCTCCAGGTCATCCCCCCGCACCTCCTGGGCCCCGTCCGGGTCCCACACCACCAGGTCTCCGTCCAACCCGACGGCGATCGCCCCCTTGCGATCGGCGAGCCCGGCGAGAAGGGCGGGCTCGAGCGACAGCCAGCGGGCGAGCCGAGGGAGGTCGACACCCCTCTCCGCGGCTCCGGTCCAGGTTGCGGGGAGACGAAGCTGGAGCGAGCCGATCCCACCCCAGGCAGTCCCGAAGTTTCCGGCTTCGAGACGTTTGACCTCGGGTGGCGCCGGGGAGTGGTCGGAGACCACCATGCTCAGCGTCCCGTCGAGCAGCCCCTGCCACAGTGCCTCTCGGTGCTCGGTGGTTCGGATCGGCGGCGCGCACTTGAAGGGCGTGGCGCCGGCAGGTATCCCCTCGGCCGAGAAGGTCAGGTAGTGGGGGCAGGTCTCGCCGCTCGTCGACTCGGGGCCGTCGGCCAGCGCCCGGACCGCCTCAGCCGACGAGATGTGGAGGACGTGCATCCTCGCCCCCGAGGCTCGGGCCAGACCGGTCACGACTTCGACCGCCTCCCCCTCGCCCTCGGCCGGTCTGGACGCCAGGTAGGAGCGGTATTGGGTGGCGTCCCCCTCGACCGGATGGATCTGCGCCGGGTCCTCGGCGTGGATCAGGGCCGGGACCCCGAGCCTGCCGAGGAGCGGCAAGGTCGCGGCCAGGGCGTCGACGCTGATCGGAGGGAACTCGGGGACGCCGGAGTCGACCAGGAACGACTTGAAGCCGCACACACCCTCTGCCGTAAGCGACCCGATCTCACCCTCGGAGCCGGGGATCAGACCGCCCCAGAAGGCGGTGTCGACGGTCAGCTTCCCCTCCGCCGCCGCTCGCTTCTCGGCGAGGGCGGCGACGGTCACCGTGGGGGGAATCGAGTTGAGCGGCATGTCGACGATGGTGGTGGCCCCTCCCGCCGCCGCAGCCCGGGTGGCGGTGGCGAACCCCTCCCAGTCCGACCGTCCCGGCTCGTTGACGTGGACGTGGCAATCAACCAGACCCGGCATGATCACCAGGTCGCCGAAGTCGAGATCGGCGCCACGATCGTCGATGGCGACGATCGTGCCCTGTTCTATCCCGATCGACGCCGGTCGCACCTCGTCCCCGACGACCACCCTCGTGCTGCGCAGGACGACCATGGCGGGAAGGTACCCGCCCGGGCAGGGCAGGACGGGTGCTCTCACGATCCAGCTGACAAAACGGTCGTTAGCATCGGGCCGATGAGCGACCTGGTAAGCCGACACAAGGACGTGATCGCGCCGGTGATCGGCTTCGACACCGAGATCCATGCGGTCAAGGGCGATGGGATCTGGATCACCGACGCAGACGGGCGTCGTTACGCCGACTTCGCCTGCGGGATCGCCGTGACCAACCTCGGTCACAATCACCCCGCGGTGGTGGCGGCGGCACACGCCCAGATCGACAAGCTGATCCATGCGGGCGCGATCGTCCGTTACGACTCGATCGTCGAGGCGGCAGAGCGGCTTCGTGAGGTGACGCCCCCGGGCATCGAGAAGTTCGCCTTCGCCAACGGCGGAGCCGAGGCGGTCGAGGCATCGGTGAAGCTGGCCAAGTACGTCACCGGCCGCCAGGGTGTCGTCGTCTTCAGGGGCTCCTTCCACGGTCGCACGATGGGGTCGGTGAGCTACACCACCTCCAACGCCAAGTATCGGGACGGCTACCACCCCATGCTGGGCTCGGTGTTCGTGACGCCGTTCCCACATCCCTACCGCTGGGGGATGAGCGAGGACGAGGCGACCGACCACTCCCTCGAGGAGCTGCGGCTCATGTTCAAGCACGTGGTGTCCCCGCAGACCATCGCCTGTTTCCTGATCGAGCCGGTGCAGGGCGAGGGCGGGTACTACCCGGTCCCGGCCCGGTTCCTCTCCGAACTGCGCCGCCTCGCCGACGAGCACGCCATCAAGTTGGTCTTCGACGAGGTGCAGACCGGGTTCGGGCGCACCGCCGAGTGGTTCGCCTCCGACCACTTCGACGCCAAGCCGGACATCATGGCGATGGGCAAGGGCATCGCCAATGGTCTCCCCCTCTCCGCCTACGGGGCTTCACGCGAGATGATCGACGCCTGGCCCCGGGGAGCGCACGGCACCACCTTCGGGGGCAATCCGGTGGCCGCGGCGGCTTCGGTCGCGGTCATGGAGGCGATCGATGGTCT
>DASUSU010000295.1:0-8852 GCA_036374915.1 Acidimicrobiia bacterium
AGCTCCGTAGATGTCGGTCCTGATGAATGTCTGCACACCGCCTTTGGTCGCCATGTAGACGTCGGGCTCGCCCTGGGACACGACGTGGTACCCGAACAGCTCGAGCAGGGCCAGGATGAACTCGGGACCGCTCAGCACGTCGGGGTCGACCCCGCGTGCCCTCAAACCGCGATCGAGCCCGAGCGGCACCTTGAGCTCGTCTCGCAGCGGGCGGAGCTCGTCGGCCGGGACCTGGATCGCGGTGCCGTAGGTGATCGAGTGGTCGACTTCGAACTGGGATGCGAACGGGTCCTTGGCGATGTGGGTCAGGTTGAAGACGTCGCTCTCGATGGGGGGTGGCAGCTCACCGGGAGAAGGGAGCCTGGTCCGCCCCACCTCGCGCACCTCGTCGCGACCGCCGAAGACGACGATCTCGGTGACGTCGGTGATGGGAAGGGCATGCCGCTTCTCACGCACGACCTCGACCGCCTCGTCGACCAGCAAGTCGTTGAGGATCGGGTCGTCGACATCGGGCAATGGGACGTCGAACGAGACCCGCGCCTCGTTGCCATGGACGTGAAAGTCGCGGACCGGAGCGGTGCGCACCGCTGGCTCGGCCTCGACGGCGGAGGCCCGGAGCCACGACTTGTCCTCGAGGTCGAGGCCGGCGGCCCTCTTTCGCTGACGACGCAGGCTGGTGGCGACCACGGCCAGGACGATCAGAGCGACGATTACCAGTCCTATGCCAATCCCTGCGCCCTCCATAGGGTCTCCCTCTCTCGTTGTCGCCCGATTCTACGGGCTCGGCTCTGTCTCCGAGGAGGGTCGTTGGTCCTCGATCTCATGCAGGGAGATCTCGGCGGTCGGCTCGTCGGCGCCGGCGTTGAGACGCTCGATCATCCGGCTCTTCGAAGCCGAGGTGCCAAAGGCGGTGACCACGTCCTCGCTGCGGAGGATGGTGTCGCCACTCGGCACCTGCACCTCCCTGTCCCTTCGGATCGAGACCAGGGTCGAGCCCTCCGGCCATGCCACTTCCCGGATCGCTCGTCCGTCGGCCATCGATCCGGGCGGGATGCGGAACTCGTAGTAACCCGCCCCCGGGTCGGTGCGCTGGGCGAGCCGGGCCCGGTGCAGCACCATGTCGGTGCCGGCGGTCAACGCCTCGTGATAGGCCCGCACCGCGTCCTCACGCCGGAACATGCCGACCAGACGGGACGGCTGGTCCTCGGCGACCACCGGAAGACGCCCCACCCCGAGCACCGCCATCCGCTCCAAGGCGGTGGAGACCGGGGTGCTCGGGACCACCGTGGCGGGACGTTGGGTCATGGCATCGGCCACGGTGAGCTGATTGTTGTCGGCCCGGGCCAGATCGGACATGGTGATGATCCCGACCAGGTTGGAGCCGTCCACCACCGGAAGCCCATGTGATCGGGTCCGATGAAGCCGGTCCTCGACCTCGGCCAGGGTGTCGGCGGCAGTGCACACCTGTGGTGCCTTAACCATCACCGAGCCGACGTCGACGGTATCGAGCAGGTCGACCTCGCCGATTTGACGCACTTTGATCCCTTGGTGTTTGAGGGCCATGGAGTACACCGAATCGGGGTGGAATCGCTCGGCGAGGAATGTCCCCACCGTCGCGGTCAGCATCAGCGGCAGAATCAGCTGGTAGTCGCGCGCCCCGGTAACTTCGAAGACGATGAGGATCGAGGTCAGCGGGGCACGGGCCACCACGGCGAACATCCCGGCCATGCCGACGACGGCGAAGGCGCCCGGCTCGATCTCGGCCGGCCAGAATCCCTCGGCGAATCGGGCGAAGCCTGTCCCCACCGCGGCGCCGATGAACAGAGAGGGCATGAAGGCGCCGCCGGAGGCGCCTGAGGTGATGGTGAGGCTGGTCGCCACCACCTTTCCCAGGGCAAGCAGGATCAAGACCCACCAGAACTCGCTCGCCGCTCCGGTAACGGAGGACACCCGCTCACCGAGCAGCAGCCCGTTGGTGGTCTCCTGCCCGGTGCCGAACAGCCGCGGCTCGAAGAAGATCAGCCCGGCCACGAATAGCCCGGTCACGACCGGCCGGATGAACCCGAGCGAGCGGTGCTGGGCAGCGGCAAGGAGTATGAGCCGGTCGAGCAGCTTGAGGAAGAACACCCCGACCGCCACCACGGCCAGAGCCAGCAAGGCGTAGAGGACCAGCTCGCCGGGGTGGCCCAGGCCATAGGTGCCGGCCACGATGGCCAGGCGTGAGCCAATGATGGAGCGAGTAGTCACAGCGGCAGTGATCGAGGAGATGACGATGGCCGACATGTGTCTCGTCGCGAACGAGCCCAGGATCACCTCGAGGGCGAACAACATCCCCGCAATCGGTGCGTTGAAGGTGGCGCCGATCCCTGCCCCTGCCCCTGCGGCCACGAGGGAGCGGACCTGATCCTCCCCCAGCCTGAACCGGCGTGATATCACCGAGCCGACCGCGGCGCCGACCTGGACGATGGGGCCCTCACGCCCGGCCGACCCGCCCGCACCGACCGTTGCCGCGGTGGCCAGAATCTTCAGCGGGATAGTGCGCCATCGCATCCGGCCCCCGTGGACCTCGAGGGCGGCAACCGCTTCGGGAACGCCGTCGCCGGCCACCTCCGGAGCCAGACGCTTGGCGATGAACCAGGCGAGGAGGAGCCCGGTGGGGACGGTGAGGAAGATCCAGGGTTGTCCCTCGTCGATGGCCAGGGGAAGGAAGAAGTCCTCGAGCCAGGTCACCAGGTAGATGAGAGCGGCGGCGCCCAGACCCACTCCCACCCCGACCAGGGCCGAGATGGCGAGAAACCCGCCCATCTGCCTCTCTGCGAGGACGCCCACTGCGGGGAGGCGGCGGATGCTCTCTATGGGCCCGGTCACGAGGGGGCAGAGTATCGGGCTGCCCGCGTTTTTCCGGATCGGGTCACAGAATGGGAGTGTGAGATTCCGCTCCCACCTGATGCGACCCCTCGACCTGTCCGATCCATGGAACCGCTCCGTCCTGTTCCTGTCGGTGGTGGCGGGGGCGGTCGGCGCCTATCTCACCATCTTCGAGGGGCGGGACATCCTGCTTGCGGTGGAGGCGGGTGGCTCCGCCTTCCTGGCATGGGCCCTGTGCCGCGAGCTGGATCCCGACCGGCAGGCCCCTGCCGTTGCCGTAGCAGTCTTCTGCGCCGCCTGGGCGCTGCTCGGAATGGAGACCGCGATCCTCCCATTCGCCGCCCTGCTCGTAGTGGCTCGGATCCTGGTAGGGACCACCGGCCGGCGTCCGCTTCCGGGGGACCTCCTCGTCGTCGCCGTCGGTGCCACCCTGGTCTCGTTGACCCCGCTGGGATGGGTCATGGGCTTCGGCCTCGCCGTGGCCATCTACGTGGACGAGCGAATGGCGGAGGAATCGAACCGGGTCGCCCTCCTCGCCGCTCTCGCCGCCGCGGTGGGTTCCTCGGTGGTGACCAATCTCAGCGACGCATTCCCACGGACGATGCCCACGTTCCGACCCCTCCTCATCTCGTCGATGGGTCTGCTCGCCCTCGTCGCCGTTCTCCGTGAACCGGTCGATCCGGTCAGTTTCGTCGACAGCCGGAACAAGAGGTTCCTGCGCCGGGATCGGCTCCACGCCGGTCGGGCAACAGCCGGGATCCTCGTCGTCCTCGGCGCAATCGTGTCCGGCGAGGCCGCCCTTGCCATCGTCCCGATGGGTCTCGTCGTGGCCACCGCTCTCGTCTCCACCGAGTTGGAAAGGCGGAAACGGGTATAGCGTTGGGGCCATGTGCAGATCTATCAAGGTTCTCAGGGAGGGTGCGGTCCCCGCGCCATCGGAGGAGATCGAGGCGGCGGCGCGCCAGTTCGTTCGCAAGATCTCCGGTTTCAGCCGTCCGGCCAGTCACAACGAGGACGTGTTCAACCAGGCAATAGAAGAGATCAGCCAGGCGTCGATGCGTCTGCTCGAGGGGTTGGAGATAAGGGGCGCAAAGGCGTCGTAGTCATAAGCCATGGGCTTCAAGCCAGAACGCGCTATGGCTTATGGCTATGACCTATGACCTATGGCCTATGGCCTAGGGCTTAAGGCTGGCCGAGTCCCGAAGGGACTCGGCTCGGGGCCATGATGCTGTCGACCAGGCCGTATTCGACCGCCTGCTCGGCAGTGAGCCACCGATCGCGGTCGGTGTCGGCGGCGATGGTCTCGGGGGTCTGGCCGGTGTGACGGGCGAGGATGGCGGTCATCTCCTCCTTCTGCCGGACGATCTCCCGAGCGTGGATCTCGATGTCGGACGCCTGGCCCTCGAGACCGCCGGTGAGATGGGGCTGATGGATGAGGACCCGGGCATGGGGAAGCACGTAGCGCTTTCCCGGCGCGCCGGCGGCGAGGATGAGGGCGGCGGCGGATGCGGCCATTCCGATGCAGGCAGTCATCACCTCGGGTAGAACGTGCTGCATGGTGTCGTAGATCGCCATCATCGACGACATCTCGCCCCCGGGTGAGTTGATGTAGAGCGAGATGTCCTTCTCCGGGTCCTCGCTCTCGAGATGGATCAGCTGGGCCACGATCAGGTTGGCGGTGTCGGCGTCGACGGGCCGACCCAGGAACACGACCCGATGGCCGAGCAGCCTCGAATAGATGTCGTATGCCCGCTCCCCCCGGCTGGTCTGCTCGATCACGGTGGGTATCAGCATCGTCTCCTCCTTGCGCAACTCTACGGTTGCAAATGAGCATAGACGACGCGCAACTGCTAAGTTGCAGGTATGGACGAAGAGCGCTTCGAAGAGCTCGCCGGGGACATCGCGGTCGAGCGTTCGATCGACCTGCCCGCAGATCCCGACTCGGTCTGGGAGCACCTCACCGACGGTCACCTGGTCGGGGACTGGATGGAAGGGGAAGTCGAGATCGATGCCCGACCCGGTGGCCGGATCACGATGACTCCCGAGGAGGGCCCGATGGTGTGGGGCACGGTCGAGGAGATCGTCCCCGGGCGACGGCTGCAATGGACCTGGCGCACCGACGATGGTCTGCCCACCCAGGTCGAGATCGAGATCGAGCCGACCGGGGACGGCACCGCCCTCACCGTGAGAGAGACCCTGCTCCCGTGGAGGA
Organism: Acidimicrobiia bacterium; assembly: GCA_036374915.1. GTDB lineage: Bacteria > Actinomycetota > Acidimicrobiia > Spongiisociales > ZC4RG35 > JARDZU01. Next base: position 5,081 of record DASUSU010000295.1, read on the forward strand.
CGACCGGGCTCGCCCCACAGTGGGTCGATCCGCCCTTCCCCAGGGCGTTTCTCTCCCTCGCCGCCTGATGCGTCCCCACCAGGTGTTTGCCGCCCTGGCCGATCCGACCAGGCTCGAGGTCCTCACCCGCCTTGCGCGAAACGGGCCCTCCACCGCCACCGAGCTCTCTTCGAACCTGCCCATCTCACGCCAGGCCGTCACCAAGCACCTCGCTGCCCTCGGCGCCGCAGGCTTGGTGGAACGGCACCCTTCGGGTCGCGAGGTGCGATACAGCTTCGACCCGGGGCCGCTGGGCGATCTTGTCAGCTGGGCCGAAGATGTCGGCGACACCTGGGATCGGCGTCTCGACCGGCTCAGCCGCAGCATCGACAGCTAACCGTCGAGGAGACCGAGACCGTCGAGGATGAGCCGGGTATGGCTGTACACGTCTGGGTCGTCCTCGGGAAGGTTGACCGGCATCTCGTGCAGGCCGCTTGGCGCCGGGCCGATCCAGCTCTGGAACACGAGATGGGTGGGCCGGCCCAGACGCTCTGCGATACTCGACGCCCATTGCATGACCGAGTCGTAGTAGCCACGATCGGAATCGGCGCGCTGCCAGTCGGCGGTGAGGATCAGCCCGAACGGAATGCCCCGTTCCTCGGAGAAGTCGCGCAACTGACCAAGGGCGGCCACGAATCCCGGGTCGTTCACCCCCAAGGAGATCTCCACATCGAGATGGAGGAAAGCAGGAGCAACACCCGCGGCCTCCAAGGCGACGATCCACTGGCCCACCTCGTCGGCGGTCTGCGGGGGGATGGTCTCGATGGTGCCGATGGCCACGTCGGGATGGGCATCTTTCACCATCCGGGCGTACTCGGCCACGACCTGTGCGCTCTCCTCGATCGAGTACCCGCACGTTTGACCGTTTTCCACGAGTTGACCGCCCAATAGAGGCTCGTCCATCGCAATGAAGCTGACCCGACCCCCATTCGCCTCGATGTTGGAGATGGTGAGGTCGGCATACTCCACCCAAGACTCCGGCTCACAGGCAAAGAACTTGATCACCCCAAGCTCCAAAGCCACCGCGATCCCCCAGTCGTGGAGCCGCTGAAAAGCGGCCACGTCGACGAATGCGTCGAGAACGTTGGCTCCACCAATGTCATAAGGAAAGCCCCATACGTTGTTCCCGTAGAACTTGAACACATCGACGCGCTCCCGAGCCTTCTCCCACGACTCAGGCTGGGAGAACAGCCCGAGAAAATCCACCGAGCCCATGTTCGGCGCATACCAGACCTGGGGCTGCGCCAGGTCCACTTCGGGAAGGGCCAGGTTCGTTGTCGTCGTGACGGCCGGTTGGCTGGTGGTGGTCTCCTCGACAACGACCGAAGTGGGCGTGGAAGGTCCCAACGTTGTGGATGGGTCCGCCACAGTGCCGTCTGCGCGACAAGCCGTCACCGCCAGCACGACGACGATGAGGGCAATGACACCCCGGTCCCTCGCCGTACTCGTGGATCCAGGCCCGTGATCCGGGCTCAACCGGCGAGGCGTGACAGGCCAGCGCTTCACATCGGGAAGATACGTCGGACCTCTTAGTGGAACCTGAGCGAGGACGGAACGGCTCCGCGACCAGATCTAGAGCGGCGTCAGAGAGATTCTCGACACCACCAGCCGGTGCCCATCAGCCGGCGAGGAGGGTGCCGATCCCGTTCCGCTCGGCGTTGAGCAGGGCGAGATGGGCGGCTGCAACGTCCTGGGCTGCGATCCCGACACTCTTGAACACGGTCACGTCCTCTCCGATCTGGGCGTTGCTGTCGGCGAGCAGTTCGCGCAGCGTGGTGTTGGGAGCGCGCCCGGCCTGGATCAGGTCTCCCGCCTCGGCGGCGGCCGCATCGAGATCGTCGACCACCACATAGGCCCGCTCCAACAACTCGGGAGGAAGCTCGACCATCTCGGGCGTGAAAGCTCCGATCGCATTGACATGTGTCATCTCCCCCACCGCACTCTCGGAGAAGAGCGGTCGGGTCGAGGGAGTGGCGCACGAGATCACGTCCGCCTGGGCCACCGCTTCGTCGGCGTCGGCGACCGGCTCGCCCCCCACCATGTCGGCGACGAATCGGGCGTTGGTCTTGTCCCGCGACCAGACCAGGACTCGTTTGATCGGTCGCACCGCCCGCACCGCCGCGATCTGGTCGTATGACATGGCCCCGGCCCCGAGCATGGCCATCGTCTCCGCCTCGGGCGGGGCCAGCATCGCCGTTGCCAGGCCGCACACCGCCCCGGTGCGGAGCGCGGTGAGTGTGGGCCCGTGGACCAGGCCGAGCGGCTCCCCTTCGGGCCCAAAGACGACGACGAGGCCGGCGGGGTTTCCCGGCACCGTGGAGACCACCTTGACCGCGATTATGTCGTCGAGTCTTCCCGGCATCACCAGCGAATGGCCGAGCATCGATCGCAACGGAGTCTCGGCCTCACCGGAGAAGGCGTGCTGCATCGCCTTGATCGCATCGCCCATCGGCAGCGCTTCCCGGGTCTCGGCCGAGTTGAGGTATCGCATCAGGCCAGGACGTGTTTCACGGCGAGGTCGATCGGCTCCCGATCGACGGAGAAGAACTCGATGGGGACGTCGGTGTCGAAGTTCATGCTGGTACCGGTGACAGCCTGGGAGATCATCGAGCCGATGGCCGGCGCCAGCTTGAAGCCATGCCCGGAGAACCCGTTGGCCACCCAGAAGCCCTCCACCCCGGTGGGGCCGACCACCGGGTGGACGTCCTCGCGGTTGATGGTGTAGAGCCCGGCCACGCCGGAGACGGAGCCCCGTGCCTCGAGAGCGGGAACCCGGTGATGGAAGGCGGCCAGCTTCATCTCGGTGAAGCCGGCATCGGGAACCCGTTTGAAGTCGTCGGGATCCTCGACGACCTCCTCCTCGTCCTCGGCCAGGACCGACCCGACCAGAACCTGCTGACCTCCGCTCTCGGGCCGGAAGTAGATCCCCGTCGAAGCGTCGGCCGCGACCGGGAGAGCGCCGAGATCGGAAGGCCAGGGGCGATAGACAGTCTGGATCCGGGTGGGGGTGAGGGTCCAGGCGAGATCGGCCCCGGCCATCGCATTGAGCTGGTTGCACCACGGCCCGGAGGCGTTCACCACCAAGCCGGCAGATATCTCGGCGCCGTCGGCGAGTCTGACCCCGGTCACCCGATCGCCCTCCTTCAGGACAGCGACCACCCGGGAGTCGAACTCGACCAGGCCTCCAAGTCTGCGGGTCGCTTCGATCAGGTCCTGGTTGGCTCCGACCGGGTCGGCGTAGCCCCCTTCGTTCTCGTAGAGAAAGGCCTCGCCCGGGACGCAAACGTGTTCGGTCTCGCCGGTCATGTCGAACGGAGCAGAGCAGGTGGAGAGGGACGGGAACAGCTCCTCGAGACGGTCGGGCCCGAGCGACTCCGCCTTGACCCCTTCGCCGGTGAGCTTGTCGACGTCGGCGGCGACCTTTTCCGGAGTCTCCCCCATCAGCCAGAGGACGCCGACCCGATGAAGGCCGGAGCGGGGGCTGTCCAGACCGGTGAAGTCCGGCCAGTTCCCGTAGGTCTCCTGTCCGTGGAAGGCGAGACGGACCACCTCAGGGTGGGTGTAGCGACAGCGGCAGATCGACGACGAGGCGCCGGTCGACCCTTCGGCTGGGCCGGTGGCCTTGTCGAGCACCACGACCGACCCTGCATCGTGCCGGGCCAGCTGGAATGCGATCGAGGATCCGATGATCCCCGCCCCGACGACGACCACATCGGCGGTCTCGGTCATGCAG
>DASUSU010000296.1:0-5732 GCA_036374915.1 Acidimicrobiia bacterium
GCGCTCAGGCTGACCCTGGAGAACGAAGGCGCCGAGACCTCTGAGATCCGGTCGAGGATGGACGAGCTGGTCACGGCCAGCCAGGCGATGGCCACCCGGCTCTACCAACAGGCCGCCCAGCAGTCGCAGGCGGCTTCGAGCGAGCCGGAGACAGGGGACGACGACGTAGTCGAAGCCGAGATCATCGATGACGACGAGGCCTGATGGCCTCGCCGTCTGTCTTGACCCATGAGTGAGCAGAAGCCCGAGATCGTCGAGGCGGAGGTCGTCGTGGCCAAAGGGCCCACCGACGCCGCAGCCCTGGGCGTGGATCTGCCCGAGGACAAGGACGAGGCGATCGAGGTCCTGCTCGGTCGGCTCGAACAGTCGCGGGACGAGGCAACCTCCTATCTCGACGATCTGAAGCGGGTTGCTGCCGACTTCGACAACTATCGAAAGCGCAGCACCAGAGAGCAGGCCGCCACCCTGGACCGGGCGGCCGAGCGCGTGGTGCGCGAGCTGATGCCCGTCCTCGACTCCTTCGATGCCGCCCTGGCCACGAAGGCCGAATCCGAGACCGAGAGACTGCTTCTCTCCGGGATGATCAACACCCGGGAGCAATTGCTCAAGGTGCTGGAACAGGAAGGGCTCGAGGTCGTGCCCACGGTCGGTGAGACGTTCGACCCCGAGATCCACGAGCCGGTCGGGGCGCCCGATGGCGCCACCGACCTGGTGGTGTCCGAAGAGCTGCGTCGGGGATACCGACTGAAGGAGCGAGTCCTCCGGCCGGCCATGGTCGTGTTGGAAGATCGAAAGTGAACCGAGACTGGGTCGACAAGGACTTCTATCAGATTCTCGGCGTGGCGCCGGAGGCGAGCGCAGACGAGATCAAGAAGGCCTATCGCAAGCTGGCCCAGACTCACCACCCCGACGCCAATCCGGGAGACGATGCGGCCGAGGAGAGGTTCAAGGAGATATCCGAGGCGTACGCCACGCTGTCCAATGCGGAGCAGCGCAAGGAGTACGACCAGGTGCGCCGGATGGTGGCGACCGGCGGGTTCGCCGGGTACGGCGGCCCGGGCGGTGGTTTCGGGGGTCAACAGGTGCGGGTGGAAGACCTGTCCGACCTGCTCGGCGGTTTTGGCGGCCTCGGTGACCTCTTCGGCTTCGGATCGTCGGGGCGGGCCGGCCCGATCAAGGGCGCCGACACCCATGCCGACCTGACCATCTCGTTCGAAGACGCGGTCAAGGGGCTGACCACCACGGTCCGCGTGCGAGGTGCGGCCGCATGCTCTCACTGCGGGGGGAGCGGGGCCGAGCCGGGGACATCGGTCACCACCTGTCCCACCTGCGGGGGGCGGGGTGTGGTGGCCCAGAATCAAGGGTTCTTCTCCGTCTCCTCGCCATGCCCCCAGTGCCGGGGAGCAGGACGACTCATCGAGTCTCCGTGCAAGGTCTGCCGCGGCACCGGCTCGGAGACGAGGACACGGGAGATCAAGGTCCGGATCCCGGCCGGGGTCCAGGACGGCAACACCCTTCGCCTGCCCGGCAAGGGAGGCCCGGGTCGCAACGGCGGTCCCAATGGCGATCTCCTGGTCAAGGTGAAGGTGGCATCGAGCCGGACCTTCGGGCGAAAGGGCAACGACCTGACCTTGACCGTCCCGATCAGCTACACCGAGGCCGCTTTGGGGACCAAGCTCGAAGTCCCCACCCTCAACGGCGAAGTCAGGTTGAAGGTGCCGCCCGGGACCCCCTCGGGAAAGACGTTCCGGGTCCGGGGCAAGGGGGTCACCCCGGATCGAGGGCGAACCGGCGACCTCTTGGTGACGGTGCAGGTGGCGGTGCCCGCCAAGCTGTCGAAGGAGGAGAAGAAGCTCCTCGAGGACCTGGCCGCGATCGAAACCGAAGACGTGCGGCCCCATCTGAGATCATGAGGTGCCAATGAGCGAGACAGGGCGCGCAGTGTTCGTGATATCGGTCGCCGCCGAGCTGGCCGGGATGCATCCGCAGACTTTGCGCATCTACGAGCGCAAGGGACTGCTCGAGCCGTTCCGCACTCCCGGGGGGACCCGTCGCTACTCCCAGGAGGACATCGAGCGTCTCCAGTTGATCCAGGAGCTGACCAGTCAGGGTCTCAATCTCGAGGGGGTGCGTCGGGTGCTGGCCCTGCAAGAGGAGAACCGCACCCTCAAGCGCAAGCTGGACAAGCTGCGTGACAAGCTCGACGATCTCGAGGAAGAGATGGAGCACAAGCTGGAGGAGGCGCATCGGTCTTACCGCCACGAGCTGGTGCTCCGCTCCCAGATCCGCCAGGTCATCGGGGAGGACAATTGATGGCGGGCTCCTTCACCGGCCCGGTCCGGGTGTTCGGTGACGACGGCATCCTCCTCACCACCGGCTCGGCGACGTTGACCGTCGACCCCGAGATGGGTGGCTGGAAGGGAACCCTGGAGACCCTGAACGGGACCGCGGTGGCCGGCAAAGCCCTCGTCGTCGAATTGGAGATCCCGGGCAACGGGAGGGGACGGGCCCAGCTCACTCCGGAGGGTGTCAACGGCGACATGGCCGTCTCCCAGGTCGTGAGTCTCGGCCCCACCTTCTTCTGAGTTCCCAGGTCCCGAGTCGGTACCGTTTCGGCGATGGGCGCCGCAGCCGATTGCGAGACCATCGGCGCCGGCTTTCTCGGGCAGCCGGTCAACTCCCTGACCACCCTCGCCTTCCTCGTCGCCGGAGCGGCGCTCGTCGGGCTCCGGCCCGACCGGAAGTGGGCCGGGATCGCCCTCGCCGCGACCGGGTTCGGGTCGTTTCTGTTCCACGGGCCGATGCCGGCGGGCGGCGAATGGGCCCACGACGTCACCCTGGCCTGGCTGATCACGATCGTGGCCGGGCTCGATTCCCGTTGGGAGCGCCTGACCCGCCTCCCCGCCCTGCTCGCCCTGGCCGTGGTCTTTGCCCTGTTCCCGGTCGCGGCCGATCCGGTCGCCGTGCTCATCACCGTCGTGGCCGTGCTCACCTTGCTCCGACGCGACCGGTCGCGCCGGACCCTGTCTCCACTGCTGCTCCTCGCGGTGGTGGCGATCTACGGCCGGCTCGGCGCAACCGGAGGGCCGCTATGCGACCCGGGCTCGGTGTTTCAGCCACATGCCGTCTGGCATCTGGGTGCTGCGCTCAGCGGCGCCTGGCTGGTCCTGGCCCTCTCCGACCCTGACGCTGGTGGGACCGGAGGCCCCAGGCAAGCCGCCGACCCCGTGCAATAGAGTCCGGGCGAGCCGAGCAGGAGGTGGTCATGGTCCAGGAGTTCAAGGACTTCATCAATCGAGGCAACCTGATCGACATCGCCGTCGCCTTCGTGGTCGGCCTCGCCTTCGCCGCAGTCATCACCAGCTTCACCGAGGACATCGTCAACCCGCTGATCGCCAAGATCTTCACTCTGGAGAACCTGGCCGAGTGGGTGGTGGCGGACATCCGTATCGGGGCGTTCCTGGTGGCGGTCATCAATTTCCTCATCGTCGCCCTGGTCATGTTCCTGGTGGTCAAGGCGTACAACCGGATGCGGGCGCAGCAAGCAGAGGCCCCAAGCGAAGAAGTGGTCCTGCTCCGCGAGATCCGGGACGGGCTCGCTCGACGCTGACCGCGAAGTGCGTATCCGTCTTGTGCTTTCTGGTGGCACCCAGTAGTGTGTGACGCATGGTACTTAGGAGTACCGGACAGGACCGGGCGACGCAGCTGCTTCATGGCGTCCTCGACATGTGTCTGCTGTCGATAATCGACGAAGAGGCGTCCTACGGATACGAGATGGTCAACAAGCTGCGAGCCCGCGGTCTGAACCTGGCCAGCGAAGGCTCGATCTACCCTCTCCTCTCTCGACTCCAGAAGCAGGGGATGATCGAGAGCTACCTGGTGCAGAGCAGCGGGGGCCCGGCCCGGAAGTACTACCGGATGTCGGGCCCGGGTCGGACCGCCCTCGAGCAGTGGCGTCACGACTGGTCCGAGTTTCGCGACTCGGTGGACGAGGTGCTGCGAGGAGACCGCCGTGGTTGATCCTGTGACTGTCGTCAACAGCATCGAGCGCTATTGGCTGGAGACCGGGGTCCCCAAGGCGCTGGTCAGCGACATGCGGGCCGAGCTGGAACAGCATCTCGTCTTGGCCACGGCCGAAGGCCGTAAGGTGAGCGACGTGGTCGGCGCCGACCCGGCGACATTCGCCGAGAGTTGGGCCGCCGCCTATCGGGAGCACAGGCATTCCACCGCCACCTGGAATGAGGTGCAGACCGGGGCGGCGGCAGCGACGCGAAAGACGAGAAGAGAGCTGGTTCTCTACGGGGTTGGAATGGGCGCGGTGATCGCCGCCGTGGCCGTCGCCGGACAAGGAGGTAGCAACGTGGACATAGAGGTTTGGCGATGGTTGTGGACCATCTTCGCCGTCGTCATGGGCATCGGGGAGATCTTCACCGCCGGGTTCTTCCTCCTCCCCTTCGCCATCGGAGCTGCCGCCGCGGCAGTCCTGGCCTGGGCGGGCGCCGCGGTGCTCGCCCAGTGGCTGGTGTTCTTCGGGGTCTCGGTGTTCTCCCTGGCCTATCTGCGACGGTTCATCACTCGGCAGGACGAGAGCGAGCAGCCCCGGGTCGGGGCCAATCGCTGGATCGGGCTAGACGGCATCGTGATCGAGGCCATCGACCCGACCGCCGGCACCGGCATGGTGAAGGTGGAGTCGGAGGAGTGGAGGGCGATCGCCCCCCAGCAGGTCCCGATGGGCCAGAAGGTCGTCGTCACCGAGGTCCGGGGGGCGCGTCTCGTGGTCGAGCCGTTGGAGACCGAATCGTGAGAGACAGCCAGGCAGGGTTTGTCGAAAAGGAGAGACAATGGAAGCAGTAGTAATCCTCTTCGCCGTTCTGGCGTTGGCGCTGATCCTCATCGCCGCCGCCGGGTTCAGGGTGGTGCGACCCTTCGAGAAGGGCCTCATCGAGTTCCTCGGCCGCTATCAGCGGACGGTGGACTCGGGTCTGAGATGGGTCCTGCCCTTCGTCAAGCGGCTGACCAAGGTCGACATGCGAGAGCAAGTCGTCGATGTGCCGCCACAGGAGGTCATCACCAAGGACAACGTGGTGGTGACCGTCGACGCGGTCATCTACTACGAGGCCACCGACCCGGTGAAGCTCCAGTACAACGTGGGCAACTTCATCCTCGCCGCCACCAAGCTGGCCCAGACCAACCTGAGGAACGTGGTCGGCGATCTCGACCTCGACGCCGCCCTGACCTCTCGTGAGGTGATCAACGCCAAGCTGCGTCAGATCCTCGACGACGCCACCGACAAGTGGGGTGTTCGTGTGGTCCGGGTCGAGTTGCAGCGGATCGAGCCACCGGCCGACGTCACCAATGCGATGCATCAGCAGATGAAGGCCGAGCGCGAGCGGCGCGCCGCCGTCACCGAGGCCGAAGGTCTGAAGCGGGCCGCCATCCTTCGCGCCGAAGGCGTCAAGGAGAGCCAGATCCTCGAGGCCGACGGCCAGGCCGAGGCGATCAGACGGGTCGCCGACGCCGAGAAGTTCCAGTTGCTCACCGTGGCCGAGGGCGAGGGCCAGGCCATCGAGCGGGTGTTCGCCGCCATCCACAATGGCGATCCCACCCCCGACCTGATCGCGATTCGCTATCTGGAGGCTCTGCAGCAGGTGGCCAACGGCCAGGCGACCAAGATCTTCCTGCCTCTCGACACCAGTGGTGTCCTGGGCAGTGTCGCCGCGATCGGAGAGATG
>DASUSU010000297.1:0-4781 GCA_036374915.1 Acidimicrobiia bacterium
GCTCGAGGCCGTGGTCCGATACGAGCAGTACTGACCTCCGATAACTCCACTTCAACACTCCGGAGACAGCGCTACCGTCGAGTCGTCATGGCTGAACCGCTCGTCCAGGCACGCGGCCTGACCAAGAGATTCGGCGACTTCCTGGCAGTGGACGCTGTCGACTTCGACATCGCCAAGGGCGAGGCCTTTGGCTTCCTCGGCCCGAACGGGGCAGGGAAGACATCAACGATGAAGATGATCACCACCGTGAGCCCGATCAGCGAGGGGAAGCTGAGTGTCTTCGGGCTCGACCCCGCCATCGAAGGCCGCGCTATCCGGCAGCGGCTGGGGGTCGTGCCCCAAGAGGACAATCTCGATCTGGAGCTGACCGTCGCCGAGAACCTCTACGTCTACGGGCGCTACCACGACATGGACCGTGCCCGGATCCGTCGGCGCACCGAAGAGCTGCTCGAGTTCGCCCAGCTGACGGATCGGGCCAAGTCGAAAGTGGAGCCTCTCTCGGGCGGGATGAAGCGACGTCTCATCATCGCCCGGGCCCTGATCAATGAGCCCGACCTGGTGATCCTCGACGAGCCGACCACCGGGCTCGACCCCCAGGCCCGCCATCTGCTCTGGGACCGTCTCTACCGGCTCAAGCGGGAAGGGGCCACCCTGATCATCACGACTCACTACATGGACGAGGCGGAACAGCTCTGCGACCGTCTCGTGGTGATGGACAAGGGCAAGATCGTGGCCGAAGGGTCGCCCCGGCAGCTGATCGCGCAGCATGCGCCACGCGAGGTGGTCGAGCTCCGCTTCGCCGAGGGCACCATCGACGAGATCGCCCTCCGGCTCGAGGGCGTGGCCAACCGCTCCGAGGTCCTCGCCGACCGGGTGATCCTCTACACCGACGACGCCGAGGCGACCCAGCGCGAGCTGACGGCGCGGGACATCCACCCCGAGCAGATCCTGGTGCGAAGATCCACCCTGGAAGATGTGTTCCTCCGGCTCACCGGGCGGAGCCTGGTCGACTGATGTCGACCCTGACCCGCCCCTTCCGCGTCGTCGAGAGCGAGCTGGTCTCATACCGCCGCACCTGGCGGGGCACCGTCATCTCCAGTTTCGTCAACCCGGTGCTGTTCCTCGCCGCCATGGGAGTCGGCCTGGGCAGCCTGGTCGACGCCACCGACAACGACCTCGCCATCCCCTATCTCGCCTTCGTCGCCACCGGCTTGATGGCGGCCACCGCCATGCAAGCCGGGGCAGGGGACGGGTCCTGGCCGGTGATGGCCGGGGTGAAGTGGAGGAAGGAGTTCCACGGCGCCATCACCACCCCGCTCAGCCCGTCGGACATCGTGATCGGGCGCTTCTACTGGGGGATCATCCGGCTCACCTTCATGCTGGTGGTGTTCGCCGTCATCGCGGTGCTGTTCGGCGCCCTCGAGATCGGGCCCGCCCTGCTCGCCGTTCCCCCCGCCGTGGTCACCGGTCTCGCCTTCCAGACCGCAGTCACCGCGTTCACCGTCACCCGGGAAGACGAGACAAGTCTCTCCACCCTGTTCCGGTTCGGGATCATCCCCCTCTTCCTGTTCTCCGGCACCTTCTTCCCCATCTCCCAGCTGCCGGACGCCCTGCAATGGGTCGCCTACGCCACCCCCCTCTTCCACGGGGTCGAGCTGGTGCGCAAGATCGCACTCCCCGATGTCGACGCGTCGGCGGTGACCTCCCTCTCGGTGTGGGCCCACGCCGCCTATCTGCTGGCCATGACCGGGCTCGGTCTCTACCTCGCCTCGAGACACCTGGGCCGGAGGCTGCGGCCATGAGCGTCTCGGCGCCGACCCGCCTCACCCCCACCGGGCGGATGACCCCGATCCGCGCCCAGCGGATCTGGGAGCGCAACCTCCTCGTCTATCGACGTCTGTGGAAGATCATCTTCACCGGGTTCTTCGAGCCGGTGTTCTACCTGTTCTCGATCGGGATCGGGATCGGCGCACTGGTCCCCGAGGTGAACGGGCCCGGCGGAGTCCCGATCGACTACACCGCATTCGTCGCTCCCGCCCTCATGGCCACGTCCGCCATGAACGGGTCGGTGATGGAGACGACGTTCAACATCTTCTTCAAGCTCAAGTTCGGCAACGTCTACGAGGGGATCCTGACCACTCCGATGAACCCGCGCGACATCGCGATCGGCGAGATCGGGTGGGCCCTCTTCCGCGGCGCCCTGTATTCGATCGTCTTCCTCGTGGTGATGGTGATCATGGGGCTGACCAACGACTGGTGGGCGCTGCTCACCATCCCCGGCGCGGTGCTGATCGGGTTCGCCTTCGGCTCGGTCGGTCTCGCCGCCTGCACCTACATGAGGTCGTGGCAGGACTTCGACCTGGTCTCCCTGGTCACCATGCCCCTCTTCCTGTTCTCGGCCACCTTCTATCCCCTCGACATCTACCCGCCGTTTCTCCAGCAGATCCTCTTGATCTCGCCTCTCTATCACGGGACCGAGATGCTCCGCTCCTTCTCCCTGGGCATCTTCGACTGGAGCCTGGCCGGGCACATCGCCTTCCTGCTGGTCATGGGTCTGGTCGGGGCCCGGATCGCCTCCCGCCGGCTCGACGGGCTGCTCAGGAAGTAGGAAGGCCACGACGGAGTCTGGCCGGGTCTCTCGTTGAGGCTGATTACTCCCAGCCAAACCCGAAGTGGAAGATGAGGGCAAGAAGCACCATCACCAGGGAGAATCCGCCAACCAGGGCCCCGATAGCGGCCGGAATCAAACCGCCCTCCTCCCCGTGACGTCGGGCTGCGAGCCCGAACCAGACCGCCACCGCCGAGGCGACGACGGTGAGTGGACCGAGGATCTGGGAGACGATCTCAGCCATCGACTCGCTGGCAATGAATGTGGCGACCAACAGTGCGATCATCACGGCCACCGACGTCCAGGCCCAAAGAAACTCGATGCGCCCTCGGGAGGACGGTGGGGTTCGGACCGGCTGGCTTGTTCCGTAGATCATGCCGGCTCCTTTCACCATCATCATCAGGCCACGGGCCCCATGCAGGTAGAGGACATGGTCACAACCGGCCGACCACTCCCCCGGCGTAGTCTCGGTGCCGGATGATCGACCTCACCTTCCCTCTCCACGCCCCGCACGGGTCGTCTCTCCACACCAAGGGCTGGTTGCAGGAGGCGGCCCTTCGTTGTCTGCTCAACAACCTCGACCCCGACGTCGCCGAGGACCCGGAGAACCTGGTCGTGTACGGGGGCCGGGGCAAGGCGGCCCGCAACCTGGACAGCCTCCACGCCATCGTCCGAACCCTGGAGCGGCTCGGCAACGACGAGACCTTGCTGGTCCAGTCGGGGAAGCCGGTGGGTGTGTTCCGCACCCACGACATGGCGCCGCGCGTGCTCATCGCCAACAGCCTCCTCGTCCCCCGCTGGGCCACCCTCGAGCACTTCTGGGAGCTGGAGGCGGCCGGGCTGATGATGTACGGGCAGATGACCGCGGGGTCCTGGATCTACATCGGTACCCAGGGCATCCTCCAAGGGACCTTCCAGACCTTCGCCGCCATCGCCGACCAACGCTTCGGTGGAACCCTGGCCGGCACGCTCACCCTCACCGCCGGCCTTGGGGGAATGGGCGGCGCCCAGCCTCTGGCCATCACCATGAACGGCGGTGTCGCCCTCTGTGTCGAGGTGGACCCGGACCGGATCGAGCGACGGCTCGAGACCGGGTATCTCGACGAGAGCCACACCGATCTCGATCGGGCGGTCCGACGCGCCCTGGCGGCGAAACGGGACCGCGAGGCGATTTCGATCGGTCTGCTCGGCAACGCCGCCGAGGTGTTCCCCCGCTTGTTGGAGATGGGTCTCGACGCAGACATCGTCACCGACCAGACCTCGGCCCACGACCCGCTCTACGGCTACGTGCCCGCCGGTCGCACCCTCGCCGAAGCCGGGAGTCTGCGCAGCGACGACCCGGACACCTACATCAAGGAAGCCCGGGAGTCGATGGCGACCCAATGTGAGGCGATGGTCGGTTTCCAGACGGCCGGTGCCGAGACCTTCGACTACGGGAACAACTTGCGGGGCGAGGCGCAGACCGCCGGCTACCTGGACGCATTCTCTTATCCCGGTTTCGTCCCCGCCTACATCCGACCGCTCTTCTGTGAAGGTTCGGGACCGTTCCGCTGGGTGGCGCTCAGTGGCGACCCGGCCGACATCGCAGTCACCGACCGGGCCATCCTGGACCTCTTCCCCGAGAACGAGTCATTGCACCGGTGGATGCGGATGGCGGCGGAGAAGGTCCGGTTCCAGGGTCTCCCGGCCCGGATCTGCTGGCTCTCCTATGGGGAGAGGCATCGGGCCGGGCTCCGCTTCAACGAGTTGGTTGCCGACGGTGAGGTCTCGGCCCCCATCGTGATCGGGCGCGACCATCTCGACTCGGGCTCGGTCGCCTCCCCGTATCGGGAGACCGAGGCGATGGCGGACGGATCGGATGCGGTCGCCGACTGGCCCATCCTCAACGCCATGCTCAATGTCGCTTCGGGCGCGGCATGGGTGGCGGTTCATCACGGTGGTGGGGTCGGGATAGGCAATTCGATCCACGCCGGAGCCCAGGTGGTGGCCGACGGCACCGACCAGGCCGCACTCCGGCTCGAACGAGTCCTCACCAACGACCCCGGCACCGGCGTGATGCGGCACGCCGACGCCGGCTACGAAATCGCCCAACGTGTGGCTCGGGAGCGGGGCGTCGACATCCCGATGCTGTGAACCGCGTTCCTAATGCAGGGCGTCACGTATACGTGACGCC
>DASUSU010000298.1:0-5825 GCA_036374915.1 Acidimicrobiia bacterium
GAACCGGTGCTCGAAGTCGGCGATCCCCCAGCGCACCTGGGTAACCCGATCTCGTTGATTGGTCAGGGGGAGGATGGTGTGGTTGTAGGCCTGTGCCATCGCCGATCCGTGACCGTCGAAGAGGTGCGACGACGCCGCGTCAGCCCCCACGATCGCCTCGTAGATGTCGGCTTCGTTCTGCTCGAGCCAGCTGAGCAGGGTGGGACCGAAGTCGGAGCTGATCCGCTCATAGTTGTTGACGGTGCGGACGACGGCCCCTGAGTCGTCGAGGATCTCGGCCCTGGCATTGGCTGCATAGCACTCCGCCGTGATCCGCTCGTTCCAGTCGTGAAACGGAGCAGCGGTGGGTTGCTCGGCGACGACCCCGGTGAACGGGTTCTCCCTCGGTGGTTGGTAGAAGTGCCCATGGATACAGACGTAGTTGCTCAAAATCGGCTCAAAGGTAGGGGGAAACCGCTCTAACCGGTCGATTTCCCGGGGTGATCGTGCCTGAGCACGATCACCGAGAGCGGGGGGAGGGTGACCTCGATGCTGTGCGGGAAACCTCCGTGGGGGTCAGGGCGCGGCCCGGTGCCCACTCCGCCCAGGTTGCCCTGCCCGCTACCGCCGTAATCGGCGGAGTCGGTGTTGAGGACCTCGACCCAGCGGCCGGGGCCGGGGACCCCGATGCGGTACTGGTGGCGCGGGACCGGGGTCAGGTTGATCGCGACCAGAAGGACGTCCCCCTCCCCCGACCGGCGCAGGTAGGCGATGACACTGTTGGCCGAGTCGTCGGGAACGGCCCACTCGAAGCCGGCCGGGTCGAAGTCGAGCCGGCGCAACGCAGGCTCCTCGGCGAGGATCCGGTTCAGGTCGGCGACCAGCCGCTGTATCCCCCGGTGCGGCTCGAGATCGGTGAGATGCCACTGCAACTGGTCGTCGTGCGCCCACTCGGTGCGCTGCCCGAACTCGGCCCCCATGAACAACAGCTTCTTCCCCGGCTGGGTGAACATATAGGCGAGCAAGGCGCGGAGGGTGGCGAACTTCTGCCAGTCGTCGCCGGGGAACTTCTCGACCAGTGCCCGTTTCCCGTAGACCACCTCGTCGTGGGAGAGGGGGAGGATGAAGTTCTCGCTGAAGGCATAGACGGCGCGAAAGGTCAGCTCGTGGTGATGGAAACGGCGGTGGATCGGCTCCCGGCCGAGATGGACCAGGGTGTCGTGCATCCACCCCATGTCCCATTTGAGGCCGAAGCCGAGACCGCCTGACGAAGTCGGCCTCGACACCATCGGCCAGGACGTCGACTCCTCGGCCATGGTTTGGACATCGGGGTACTCCTGATAGACGACCTCGTTGAGCCTCCGCAGGAAGGCGATCGCCTCGAGGTTCTCTCTCCCGCCGTGGACGTTGGGGATCCACTCGCCCTGCTCGCGGGAGTAGTCGAGGTAGAGCATCGAGGCCACGGCGTCGACCCGGAGCCCGTCGACGTGGTATCGGTCGAGCCAGAACAGAGCGTTGCTGATCAGGAAGGCGGGCACCTCGGCCCGGCCGTAGTTGTAGATGTAGGTGTCCCAGTCGGGGTGAAACCCGAGTCGGGGATCGGCGTGCTCGAAGAGATGGGTTCCGTCGAACAGGCCGAGGCCGTGCTCGTCGGTCGGGAAGTGGGAAGGCACCCAGTCGAGGATCACCCCGATCCCCGCCCGGTGCAGTGCATCGACCAGTGCCATGAAGTCCTGAGGGGTGCCATAGCGACTGGTCGGGGCGAAGTAGCCGGTGGTCTGATAGCCCCAGGAGCCGTAGAAGGGGTGCTCCATCACCGGGAGCAGCTCCACGTGGGTGAACCCGAGTTCGACCAGGTAGCCGGGGAGTTGCTCGGCCAGCTCGAGATAGGTGAGATGACGACCTCCCTCCGCCCGACGCCAGGAGCCGAGATGCATCTCGTAGACGCTGACCGCCGCATCCAAGGCGTTCCGGGCGCCTCGTCCTCCCATCCAGTCGCCGTCATCCCACTGATAGGAGAGGTCCCACACCTTGCTCGCCGTCCGGGGCGGGGTCTCGGTGTGGAACGCGAAGGGGTCGGCCTTCTCCCCGACGAAGCCGCCGTTGACTATGCGGTATTTGTAGGCGGAGGCGTGGCCCACTTCGTCGATGTGACCCTCCCAGATCCCGGATACACCCCGGGGGGTGAGGGGGTGTGAGGTCGGGTCCCACCCGTTCCAGTCCCCGATCACCGAGACGGAGTCGGCGTTGGGCGCCCAGACTGCGAAGTGGGTCCCCTCGCCCGCCGGCTGGGCTCCCATCTTCTCGTACAGACGGAAGTGGGTTCCCTCGTTCCACAGGTGGAGGTCGTCCTCGGTGAGAAGACTCGTGACGGGTCCGCGGCGAGGCACCAGAGCCAGTGTATCGGAGGACCCGGGCCTGTCCGGGCCCGGCGTCGATCAGCGGAAGAGCTCGGGCTCGAAGGGGTTGACCCCGCCACCGGGTGGGGCCTTGCCCCGCAGTGTGCCGGGCAACGACGCGTCGGGGACGATGATCCCGGAGAGCTGGATCAGACTCCATTTCCCTCCCGCACTGAACGTGCCCTCCTCGCCGGGATGGAACACCGAGACTTTGCCGCCCTTCTTCCACCACGTGCCCTGGAGCCAGGTGGCGCGGAAGGTCCGTACGTGGAGCCAAGTGTTGCCCGAGCCGAAGCTGTTCCCCCAGAATTGGGGGACGTACCCGAAGCGAGGTGATTCCTCGAGAGTCTCGAGGAACAGCGGCGACGTGTGCGCACCGGCGGCGTACTCGCCGAGACACGCGCTCAAGTGCTCCCACGACTCAGATTCGTCCTCGATCCCGTCCCCGTCCCAGTCGTGCGGAGTCTGAGTCGAGTCGTCGAAGGTGAACCGCTGACAGCTGGCCGGGATGTCGTCAGGGGTGGCGGCGGAGACACTCAGCGAAGGGTCGATGTACTCCCAGAGAGGCTTGTCGTCGAGCGCGTTCCCGTAGACATTGCGCTTCGCATTGTCCCCCTGTTGGAGCCGCGGGGCGATCAGACCGTCGGGGACCGGTCCGGTGGCGAGGCCCTGCTGGACCCCGCTGGAGATACCGGTGAAGGTGTTCATGGTGTCCGGGGTCAGACCGTTGTCCATGTTCTTGCAGGTGTCACGCACCGCGTTCTTGGCGAGCCCATCGGAGTCGAGGACGATGCGGTGATCGATCCCGTAGGCGATGTTGACCGCGACCACGTCCTTTTTCGGGCTTCCGTTGCAGTTGCGACTCGGGCCCTCGGGCTGGGTGCCGTAGTGGATCGACTGCAGGGCGCCGAGGTTGCCGGCATCCGGGCCGTCGCACGGCTCCTCGGCGTGGCCCCCGCTCCCGTCGCGCATACAGACATGCTGTCCCTGACTCGCCGAGCTGAGCAGGGCGAAGGGGAGCACACCCGCGCCGCTCCTGGGGGCGATGCTGGCCACGGCCGCCGCATTGGTCTCCAACTCGTCGATGCCCATGAGTTGGCCGAATGTCGTCTCGAACTCGAGCTGGGGCAGATTGACCCGCACGTAGCCCCCGGCGTCGAAAGAGATGCAGTCGAGCCTGCCGGACGGGGTGTCCCACCCGGCGGGTGCCGCCACCGGCTGGAAGTTGAATCCGTCTGCGTTGAGCTCGAGACGCCCGGGGTCGGCGCACCCCTCCCAACGAGCTTGCCAGTCGGCGCTGGTGTAGGTGGCGATCACGTTTCTCCGGGTGAAGTCGAGGATCAGGTCCCGTATCTGGTGGTTGGGGCCGAGAGTCTCGATCGCCCCGGCCATCACCCCGATATCGGCCGCCGTCTGGTCCTGACGCCTCTCGTTGAACCCGACGCCCAGGTCGATGGCGATGGCGGCGAACCCCATGAGAAGGAACAGCGACAGCGCGACCAGGATGGCGGTGGCGCCCCGCTCGGGATTCCGTGCTCTCAACACGACACCTGGGCGGGGTCGCTCGACCAGTCGGAATCCTGTTCGAGCCGGAACTCCACGCTCGACTCGAGGGTGGCGGGGAGGAACACCTCGATCATCCCCAGACCAGACAACGACCGGGGCGTTGCCACCACCCGCACCTGGGCGGTCTCGCCGAGGCTCCCGGTCACGCCGTCGGTGAACCTCACGCTGACGTCGGCGGTGAGGTCCATGGAGTCACAAGTCGTCTCGTGGAGGAACGCGTTGCCCCCGGCGTTGACCGCAGCCGCCCTGGCCCCCTCCCGGGCCCCGTGACGGACATCGTTGAACTCGCCGAAGAGATACCCGAACTCGATGATCCCCAACAGCAGCAGGATCAGGAACGGGGCAGTGAGTGCGAACTCGACGAGACTCGCCCCTCTTTCCCCATTCTTCTTGTGAAACACTTACCTCTCCGTTCGTGGGCGACGCGCGCCCACTACACCTGTATCGGCACAAGCCGACGTTTTGCACACCCGATTCTTCGGGTCGAGGCCCGCCAGCGATCAGCGCAAGCGCTCGAACGGGCTGAGGGTGCAGATCCGGGGGCGGATCAGCTCTGCAGCTCCACCTTGAAGCGAGGTGACCCAGAGCTGTCGTCCACCCAGTTGATCTCGAAGTTGGACCCGGAGATGTTGACCGAGTAGGCGATGATGCTCCCGTTGATGGTGGCGTCGGTCGACGACGCCGACATTTGCACCTGGCCGTGGGGTGCGTAGATGAGTCCGGTCCAGGTCATGCTGCTCCCGCTGAACTGGATTGCGTTGGTGCTGCAGCTCCCGGGTGGCTGTGCGTTGGAGAAGAGGATCAGAGGCGAGTAGGCGCCGGCGGTGACCGGTGCGTACCCGGTGAGGTCGGCGTCACCCGTGATGTGCATCTCTCCCTCGGAGACGAAGGTGACCGTCACTCCGGGAGCGGCACTCACCTGGCTGAGATCGATCGCGTCGTTGCCGGTCTTCGGTGAGTAGTAGATGCCCGACTGTGTCACCTGGATGTTGGCATTGTTCCCGGTGGCATGGCCATTTGAGATCATCCAACCGTTGTCGATGCCGACACCCGGCGCCGCTGCGAAGTAGTTGCCCGGATCGGCCGCTTGACGGGAGCCGCCAGGTCGAAACTCGACGATGTCGAGATCCAGCGGATAGGTCTTCGGTGATCCGAAGTACTTCTCGGCGGCGCCGGTCACCGCGGGCCCTGCGTTGGACTGGAAAGTCCCTCGGTAGTCGATGTCGCCGTTGATGGTCGTATTGGAGCCGTTGATCTTGAGGTCCCCGTTGGAGAAGATCCCGCCGTTGATGGTCTTCGTCGACCCGGTCAAGTCGAGCTCGATTGACCCTCCCGACGCGCATGAGTCGGCGCCGGCAAAGATGGCATATCCACCCAGAAACGGCTCCTGCTCGCAGGACGCCACAGCTTGGGAGACCACGGTCAGCGTGTCGGCGCCGACACCGGGCGCGGCAAAGGTGGTGTCGTTGACCCGCTGGATGATCACTTCATACTCGGTGGCGCCGAGGGCATTGACCGTCACCACCACATCGGGATCGTTGTCGTCGTAGCCGTTCTGGGCGGCGACGGCGAGAGCGGCAGCCGTCGGGTTCGTGCCGCCGCTGGGGTTGCACGCTTCCCAGGCCGCGGCCAGGGCGGCGTTGTCGGCGGCATTCTGGGTCCCCCGTCGCTGATCGAACCCGAGACCTCCGTCGATGGCCAGGGCGGCGAACCCCACCAGGACCAGTAGGGAAATCGCCACGACGAAGGCCGCGGCCCCTCTCTCGTCCCCGACTCGTGTCAGCATTTCTCTTTCCTCATGGTCAAGGGACGGTTGTTGTGGTGGTGGTGGGTGGGGGCGATGGGGTGAGAGGCAGCGAGCCGGAGGGGCAAGTGTCGAAG
>DASUSU010000299.1:0-7532 GCA_036374915.1 Acidimicrobiia bacterium
CGGCGATGGTGAGATGCCGGAACTGGCGGCTGCGGGGCACGTCGAAGGCCCGGGACATGTTCCGCAGCTCAGGGGTGATCGAGCGCACTCCTTGCGCCACGTTGACGGTCACGAAGGGGAACGAGGCGAAGGCAACGGTGAGCACCGGGGCTTGCCATGAGATCCCGAACCACATCGTGGTGAGGAACGCCCACACGAATGCGGGGAGGGTGAGGAGGACGAGCACCGTGTCGTTCAGCAGCGCCTGGGCGATTCGCGACGACCCGATCAGCACCCCGATGAGGAGGCCGGGGACGAATCCGATGAGCAGGCCGAGGGAGAAGTGCCGCAGCGTGTGGGCGAAGTGCTGCCAGAACTGCCCTCTCACCACTCCTCCGTGCGAGCCGCCGCTGATCTCGACCCAGAGGAACTGAGCTACGGACACCGGACCCGGGACCCTCGGCGCGATCACGGTGACCAGCTGCCAGAGGATGACGAAGACGACTATTGCGGTGAGCTGGGCGCCGATCGGGGTCACCAGGAACTGCCTGACTCTGCCCGGGGAGGCCACCGGCGGGGCGAGCGCGGTCGACGAGGAGCTCATCGGTCGTGCTCCCACTGCCGCCAGCGGAACAATCGCCGCTCCAAGCGGACCAGGATCAGCCGCTCCAGCAGGAGCATGAAGACGATGAACAAAAGGACCCAGGCGATGACGGCCGGCATGTTGAACAGCTGGAAGTTGCGTCGGATCTGGAATCCGATCCCCTTCGAAGACCCGAACACCTCGGTGAGGGTTCCGACCTTCCAGGCCAGGGAGAAGGAGAGACGCACCCCGGCGAAGATGAAAGGCAGCACCGAGGGCACGACGACGTGTTTGAACACCTGGCGCTCGCTGCGGCCATAGGCGCGGCTCATGTCGACCAGGCCCTTGTTGACTCCGTGCACCCCCTCGGCGACGTTTATCGCCACATAGGGCATCGCGATGAGGCCTACGGCCATGACAGGTCCCCAGAACGAGATGCCGAAGATGACGAAGGCAAGGACCGCATAGGTCAGACCCGGAATCGATCCGGCCACGACCACCGGGGCCTGGAGGAAGTTGCCCCAGTAGCGGCTCCGACCCATCAGGAACCCGAGCGGGGTACCGATCACGATTGCGGCGACGAAACCGGCGACGACGCGGACGATGCTTGCCCAGAACTGGTTCCAGAAGTCCTCGGCCAGGATTCCCTGGATCTCCTCCAGCACCCTCGGCGGCGAGGGAAGCCTCGCCTCCGAGTCGACCAGGGCCGAGACGGCCCACCAGAGGAGGAGGAACCCGACCCACCCGGCGCCCACCGCCAGGTAGCGCCGCCGGCGGCTGCCGGCGGCGCTACGTCTCTGGGCC
Organism: Acidimicrobiia bacterium; assembly: GCA_036374915.1. Taxonomy (GTDB): domain Bacteria; phylum Actinomycetota; class Acidimicrobiia; order Spongiisociales; family ZC4RG35; genus JARDZU01. The sequence continues at coordinate 1,367 of DASUSU010000299.1, forward strand.
AGCTTCAGATCCTCCCGGTCGGGGGTCACCTCGGCGATGGCATCGGTCATGGCTAGTGCACTAGGGGGTCAGTATCTCGAAACGCGGGTTCTCCTCGTCCGACTCCATGAAGCCGTTCTCCCTCATGATGTCGAACAGCGGCAGCTCGGCGTCGAGCCACGCCTGGTCGAGATAGACCGAGGTCACGAACCAATCGTGCTCGGTCAGCCAGTCCTGCATGAACTGGATCTGCTCGTCTCCTTCGACAGCGAAGTGCTGGGGGTAGCTGGCAATGATCTCGGCCTTGTTGGCCTGCCACTCGTCGATGCCCCGCTGCCACAGCCGCAGGAAGAAGGCGATCTCGTCCGGATGGTCGTCGTACCACTCCTCCTCGGCGAGGAAGACGTTGATCATGGGGCCCTCGTGGTCGGGGTTGCCCGCGATCTCCTGGCCGTAGAGCTCGGCCGAGGTCCTCCCGTCGTAGAGAACGCGAAGCTCCTCGTTGATCAGCTCGTTGACTGCGAAGTCGGGGAGGACGAGACCCGCGTTCGTCTCCTCGGCTGCGGTCGCCGGCCCGGTGTTGGTGATGTCCACCTGGGTCAGCTCGAAGTCGCCTCCGCCGGTGCGGAAGTCGAGCCCGTGCAGCTCCTGGGCGATGACACCCCAGATCAATGTCGACGACACCGAGTCCCACACCGCCAGGGACTGGCCGGTCAGATCCTCGAGGGTCTGGCTGGTCGTGTCCGACGCCGGGACGGCCAGCACCGAGCGATCGATGTTGTACTTGCCGAACACCACCGAGGTCAGCCCTGCCTGCTTGTCCAGGGTGGGGACCTCGAAGTCACCCACCGAGACGATGTCGGCGAACCCTCCGGCGTAGATCCCGAACTCGTCCCAGGTCACCTGGGCCAGGATGCAGATCCCCGACTCCTGCTCCATCTCGTCCTTGATCCCGCTGTCGTTGATGAAGTCCCAGACCGGGTCCGGGGCGAAGGTGAACCGGATGACCCGTTCACATCCTCCATCGCCGCCGCCTTCCCCGTCGCCGTCACCTCCGCCTTCGTCGTCGCCACAGGCGACGACGACCAGGGACAGCGCCAGGAGCGCGGCGAGCATCCGTTTGCTCTTCATGTATGTCCTCCTCTCTTTCACCGGGGTTCCCCCCGAGTGACCTTTGGCCCGTTCTGCACAGACTCGCTGGCCAGGTAGCGCAGCATCTGTTCGTAGGACGCCGAGATGTGGGCGGTGAGCAGGGCTTCGATCCGAGTCGTCTGCCCGTTGCGGGCAGCGTCGAGGATCATCCGGTGCTCGGTGTCCGCCTGGGCGTGGTTGAGCTCGATGTAGACCGCGGTGTAGCGGTCGGTCTGACGGCGGATCACCCTGATCATGTCCAGGGAGCGGGGTCGGCCTGCGGCCCGGTACAGCGTCTCGTGGAATCGGTTGTTGAGCTCGAGCCATACGCCGGGCTCCGTGGTCGCCTCCATGGTCTCCAGCTGCTCGGCCAGCTCTCGGTAGTTGTTCTCTTCGAGGTGGGGGACGGCGCGGCGCCCGAGCCGGGGCTCCAGCGAGATCCTCAGGTCGTAGAGCTCCTCGAGATCCTCCATGGTCAGCGGCGTGACCACGGCGGTGGCCCTGGCCCTGAGATCGACCAATCCCTCCCCGGCCAGGGAGCGAAGCGCATCACGGACCGGGATGCGGCTCATCCCGAGGTCGGCGGCGAGCTCGTGCTGGCTCAGCTTGGTCCCTGCCTCCAGCTCACCGGAGACGATCCGCTCCCGTATCACCCTGGTTGCCGCCTGGCCGGCGGTCTCCATGCTCCCCGAGCCCGGCTCGATGTGTCGCTGTGTTGTCCCGATCGGTATACGAGCCACCGGCGAGACCTTATACGATATGGAATGTAGATGAGCCGCGATTGGGCAGAATCTCGATCCGGCTCCCGACCCGGGCCGAATTCGCCCTCACTGAACCGATGGGCGTATACCGAGTCCGACCCCCAGGGAGACCCCGAACCGGCTCAGCGCCAGGAATCCCGCCCGGGATGAGGGTCGTCTTCCGGCTTCCAGCCCGGTTCCCCCACCTCGGTCACATGTGGCCGGTCTGCCGCGGTGACCCAGAACCCGACGAAGGCGGCGGGAAGGTCCGGGTGAGGGTTGAGCGCCCGGTGGACGACACCGATCGGCTCGGTGTAGACGTCCCCGGCGGAGTAATGCTCCGACCGGCCCTCGTATTGGAGTGTCACCGCACCTCTCACCACGACGAAGTAGACGATGCCGTTGTGAATGTGCCACGACGCGGTGCGGCCCGGGTTGAGCTCGGACAGCTGGACGTTGACCCGAGCCTCGGAGTCGCGGGGCAGACGCCTCTCGATCTCTTCGAATAGGACCTTGCGGATGTGGGCCGAGCCCTCGGGGACCAGACCGGTCATGGACAGGCTGAGGTCGCCGGTCGTCATCGCCACAGTCTGCCCGAGTGTCGGCTCCGGATGCGGTCCCGGGTGTTCACTCCACCGCCGGCGGGGCGAGGGCGTCGATGTCGGTGACCACGTCGAGGATCACCGGGCGGTCTGTGGCGAGAGCACGGTCGAAGGCAGGGGCGAGGTCGGCGGGCTTCTCCACCCTGATCCCCACGGCGCCGATGTGCTCGGCGAGACCGGCGAAGTCCACCTCGGTGAACACCCACATCTCCAACGCCTTCTCGGTCTGTTTGCCTCCGTAGACCCGGTCGAAGCCGCGTTTGGACTGATTCCCGGAGTGGTTGTTGTTGACCACGGTTATCGAGTTGATTCCCCATCGCACCGCGGTCTCGATCTCGGCGACGTGGTACCAGAACCCGGAGTCGCCGGTGAAGCAGACCACCGGGCGGTCGGGTTGGGCGCACTTGGCGCCAAGAGATGCGGGGAATGCCCAGCCGAGATGACCGGCGCTCCTCAGATACGACTGGGTAGGCGCCCGCAAGTCGTACATCCCACCCATCCACATCCCGGCATGACCGGTGTCCACCACCACGATCCCGTCGTCGGGGACCAGGTCGGTGAGCTCGGCGCAGAGCCGCTCCGGTCGGATCGGCACCTGGTCCGACTCGAGCAGCGGGGAATATTCGAGACGCCAGTCGGCGACATGACCTGCGGCAGCGTCGGCCCACTCCCGGTGACCGGCCCGCTCACCGGCCAGCTCCAACATTCGGGTCAGGGCGGTGCGGGCGTCGCCGTTGATCGCCACTTCGGGCGGATAGTTCCGGCCCAATGCCTCGGGGTCGATGTCGAGATGGATCACCCGGGTGCCCAATGGCGGCACCTTCCAGAAATGGGTGGTCATCCCTCCGGTCTCGGTGCCGACGAAGAACACCAGGTCCGCCTCGAGCACGACCCGGTTGGCCGAGCCCCGGGAGTAGGTGCCGACCACTCCCACCGAGAGCGGGTGGGTGCCGGGGATGACGTCCTTTCCGTTGAGCGAAGTGGCGACCGGGACCCCGAGCTTCTCGGCCAACGCGACCAGGGCCGGCCCGGAGCCGCTGGCCCGCACCCCGCCCCCGGCCACGATCACCGGTCTTTCCGCGCCGTCCAACACCCCGAGGGCACGGATCAGGTCGTTGTCGGGCGGGGCGGGTCGGAAGGGTGGCACCGCGGCGAACTGCTCCTCGCAGTACACGTCCATGTCGGCTTCGTCGGCGTCGATCTGACCCTCGTTGCCACGGAATTGGAGATGGACCGGGCCGGGGGCGCCGGTGGTGGCCACTCGGAACGCCTGGCGCACCATGTCGGGGATGCGCTCGACCGCGTCGATGGTGGCGTTCATCTTGGTCACCGTCTCGAAGGCGGGGACGTCGTCGACCTCCTGGTACACCTTGCGGAACTTGGTGTGGGGGTCACGCCCGCCGGTGAGAGCGATGACCGGGGAATGGGCGAGATGGGCGTCGCGCAAACCTGCGGCCAGGTTGTGCGCCCCGACTACCTGGGCGGCGCAGATCCCGGGCCGGCCCGAGGCGCGGGCGTACCCGTCGGCCATGTAGGCGGCCGGCTTCTCCCCATGTGGCCGCAGACGTTTGATCGAGGTGTGGGCCTCGATCTCGACCATGGTCCGGCGGAGCACGGCAGGCACGTGGAACAGATGGGTCACCCCGTAGCCGTCGAGCATCTCGGCCAGGACCCGGGCTCCGGTCGTCGTCATACGGTCCTCATCGTCTCTCGAACCTGGCCTTTCCGGTGGTGGTCACGGTGCCGTCGGGCTTGCGCGCCCACAGCTCGACCTCGACCCCGTCGTCGTCGGCAGCGACGACCGAGCCGCCGCACTCCAGGGTGTCGCCCAGGTAGGCGGGGGCGAGATGCCGGTAGCTGACCGACCGGAGACGGGCAGCTTCCCCGAGCCACGACTCAGCGGTCTGCACCAGGTAGACGCCCTGGAGCGGACCGTGGATGAGCAGACCGGGATGCCCGTCGTGCTCGGTGGTGAACGGGGTGTCGTAGTGGATCCGGTGGAGCAGCCACGACGAGGCGCTGAACATGAACAGGTCGAGGGCGCTCGGGGCCCGGGTCCGGACCGGGGACCGGGCGCCGACCTCGGGGAGGGCGCTCATCGGTAGATCCTGGTGAAGCTCTCCCGGGCCACCAACTCGCCGCGTTGGTTGGTGAAGGTGAACTCCATCTCGACGAACACCAGCGGTCCGCTCCGGCCCTCCTTCTCGTACATCCGGGCAAGACGCTTCTCCACGGAGATCACGTCGCCGGCCACGATCCGCTCCCCGAACTCGACCGAGGTCTCCCCGGCCATGGCCCGGCGGGTGGGCAGGGGCGGGACGTCGCCACGAGGGGAGCCGTCGGCCTCGAGCTGATCTGGCGGGACCAGGGCCGAGGCGTGCATCCGGATCACGTAGGGGAAGAGGGTGGGAGCCACAACACCGGGGTAGCCGGCGGCGGCCGCAGCCTCCCGGTCGAAGTGGATCGGGTTGGTCTCCCCGGTGGCGTGGGCGAATTTGGCGATGTCGGTGGCGGTGACGGTCATCTCGAAACGGGGGTACTCCCGTTCCGCCCACTTCCGCGCCTCTTCGGTGATCACCGGCATCCGATCAGAGCCCCATGGTCTTGGCGATGATGTTGCGCTGGATGTCGGAGGTCCCGGCCCCGATCACACCGAGCCGCGACTCACGGAAGTGACGCTGCAGGTCGTACTCCATGGTGTACCCGTAGCCGCCGAGGACCTGGAGCCCCATGTCGGCCACCTCCTTGTACGCCTCGCAGGCATACAGCTTGAGGATGGCCGCGTCCCTGGTGGTGGCCAGACCCCGATCGAGCCGGGAGGCGTAGCGGTAGACCAGCATCTGGGAGATCTCGACCATGGTCTGCATGTCGGCGAGACGATGCGACACCGCCTGGAACTGCGAGATCGGTCGTCCGAATTGCTCCCGTTCCTTGGCGTAGGCCACCGAGTCGGCCAGGGCCGCCGCCGCCGCCCCGGTCCGGGCCGCGGAGAGACAGAGACGCTCGTAGCGGAGATACACCCCGAGATCGGCCCACCCCTCGTGGAGGGTGCCCAGCATCCTGGTCCTGGGGACCCTCACGTCGGTGAAGTAGAGCATGGCCGTCCCCAGCGGCCAGTGGCCGAGGGTCTCGATCGGCTGCCACTCCAATCCGGGGCTGTCGGTGTCGACGATGAAGTTGGTGATCCCGTGGTGCTTCTTCCCCTCCGAGGAGGTGCGGGCGGCGACGACGTCGAGGTCGCTGGCCTTGAACCCCGAGGTGAACACCTTCTGCCCGTTGAGCACGAAGTCGTCGCCGTCCTCGACCGCGGAGAGGGTGATCGCGGCCGCATCGGAGCCGGCGTCGGGCTCGGTCAGCGAGAAGCAGACGGTGAGCTCACCGGAGGCGATCCGGGGGAGGAGCTCCGCTTTTTGCTCGTGGGTCCCGTCCCGGCCGATGGCGAGCCCGCCCCAGGTGACCGCTCGAAACACCCAGAAGGAGAGGTCGAGGAAGGCTCGCCCCAGTTCTTCGAGCAGGATGGCCACCTCGACCGCGCCGGCTCCGGCCCCTCCGTGCTCCTCCGGGATGTTGATCCCGAGCCAGCCCTGCTCGCCCAGCTTGTCGTAGAGGTCGCGGGGTGGCTTGCGCTCCCGGTCGCACTCCCTGACATACTCCCGGGTGATCTCCTTGTCGCAGAACTCCCGGACGGTGGCTCGGAACAGGTCCTGCTCCGGG
>DASUSU010000300.1:0-11765 GCA_036374915.1 Acidimicrobiia bacterium
AGGAGTGTTTCCGGCCTCCCGCTTTGGTCGAAAGAGCCGGGTTCCGGCTCCGAGTGCCGCACCTCCGGCGGTTGCCAGTCCCTGGGGGAGGGGGTCGAGCCCGAAGGCCCAGGCGACCAGGTAGCCGATGACGGCGCCCCCAACCACGATGATGGCGAGCTCTCTCATTCGTCTCCTCTACATGGTTGTACACCTGGAAGACCAGCAGGTGGTTCGGACTTCGATCATATGTGCCGGCGTCGTTAGTCTCCGTCGACGGTCGGCTCGAGCCCAGCCGGGAGGCACATGTCCGCTCAGACAATCCTGTTCTTCAACAACTTCTTCGCCATCCTCGCCATCGTCGCACTGGTCGGGGCGGTCGGCCTGCTGGTGTTCCGGGTGGTCAAGGGACCCGAAGCCGCCACCTTGCTCGGGAACAAGGCGGTATGGCTCGCCTGGGCGGTCGCCCTGGTCGCCACGGTGGGCTCGCTGATGTACTCCGAGCTGTTCCACTACGTCCCCTGCCGGCTCTGCTGGTTCCAGCGCATCGCCATGTACCCGCTGGCGATCGTCCTGCTGGTCGGGGCGATCCGTCGTGAGGCGGTGGTCAAGTTCTACGCGATCCCCGTCGCCCTGATCGGATTGGTCATCTCGATCTACCACAACGTGCTCCAGTTCTTCCCCAGCCTCGAGGGCACGTCCTGTGACCCGTTGGTCCCCTGCTCGGCGCGCAGCATCGAGGTGTTCGGCTTCATGGACCTTCCCTTTATGGCGGGCGCCGGGTTTATCGTGATCGCCGTCTTGCTCGCCTTCTACACGAAAGCCGAAGAATGACCCAGAGGACAAAGCCCAAGCCCGGCGGCAAGGACGCCAAGAGCCGGGCCACGCTGTGGTGGATCGTCGGGGGAGTGGTCGGCCTCGGGCTGATCGTCGCCCTCGCCGCCTCGATCGCCACCGAGCCCGAAATCGACGAGAGCATCGGGTACGGCGACCCCACCGTGGAAGGGGACTCGCTCCCGGTGTATGCCGCCGGGACCCAGGACGTGGCCATCGGTCTCACCGCGCCCACCGTCACCGGGGCCGACTGGGAGGGAAACCCGGTCACGATCGAGCCCGATGGCACGGCGAAGATCATCCTGTTCCTCGCCCACTGGTGCCCCCACTGCCAGAACGAGGTGCCCGTGGTCCAGGACTGGATCGAAGCGGGCAACCTCCCCGAAGGTGTCGAGCTGATCTCGGTGGTCACTTCCACCGATCGCACCCGGACCAACTGGCCGCCCCAGGACTGGCTGGAGGAAGAGGGTTGGACCTCGCCCTCGATCATGGACGACCGGATCGGCACGGTTGCGGCCAACTACGGGATGGCGGGCACGCCGTTCTACGTGGTGCTCGACGGGGAGAACACCAACCTGGGCCGGGTCTCGGGTGAGATCGGCGTGGAGGGCCTCAACGCACTGGCCGCCCTGGCCCAGTCCGGCTGACCTCAGCCCTCCATCGACCTGATCTTGTCGAGCCGTCGCACGTGACGGTCCTCCCGTGAGAAACGCGCTTCGAGGAACGTGGTCACCAGCTCCTCGGCCAGAGCCTCGCCGATAACCCGGGAGCCGAGGCTGAGCACATTCACGTCGTCGTGCTCGACCATCTGATGGGCGGTGTAGGTGTCATGGGCGATCGACGCCCTGATCCCCTGCAGCTTGTTGGCGGCTATCGCCGCCCCGGCTCCGGACCCGCAGACGATGATCCCCCGGTCGGCTCGGCCATCGAGCACCGCCTGGGCAACCGCCGCCGCGTAATCGGGGTAGTCGACCGGCTCGGCAGAGTGGGCGCCCAGGTCGTAGACCGCATGGCCCGACTCGGCCAGCCACTTGGAGAGGTGCTCCTTGAGCGGATATCCGGCGTGGTCTGCGCCGAGTGCGATTCTCATCTCCGGCGGCAGGGTAGCCAGACATCCCCGTCGTACATGGGGTTGGCGCCGAGCCCAACTACATTCGCCTGAATGTCCAAGGTCGTTGTCGAGGGCGGAGCGCGTCTCCAGGGAACGGTCGGGATCAGAGGGGCAAAAAACGCCGTCCTCAAGGAGATGGTCTCGGCGCTTCTCGCTCCCGGGCGGCATCGTCTCACCAACGTCCCCTCCATCCTCGACGTGAGCCTGATGTGCGAGGTGCTCGAGCACACCGGCTGTCGTGTCGAGCAAACCGACCATGAGCTCTGGGTGGTGGTCCCCGAAGAGCTCGCTCCGGAAGCGCCGATCGAGCTGGTCCGCCGGATGCGAGCCTCGATCGTCGTCCTGGGGCCGCTCCTGGCCAGATGCGGCGAGGCCAGGGTCGCTCTGCCCGGGGGCGACGATCTCGGGGCGCGACCGATCGACATGCACCTCCACGGTCTGGAGGCCATGGGTGTCGACTTCGAGCTGGTCCATGGCGAGCTGGTGGGACGGGTCGACGGCCATTTGAAGGGGACCGAGGTGGAGCTCCCGTTCCCCTCGGTCGGGGCCACGGAGAACATGCTGTTCGCCGGAGTGCTCGCCGAAGGGGAGACCGTGATCGTCAACGCCGCCCGCGAGCCCGAGATCGAGGATCTGATCACCCAGCTCACCTCGATGGGGGCTCAGATCAGCGGGGGCGGGACTTCGTTGGTGACGATTCGCGGGGTGGACAAGCTGTTGCCGGCAGAGCACGTGGTCGTGCCCGATCGGCTCGAGGCGGGCACCTATGCCGCCGCCGCCGCGATCACCGCCGGCGACGTCACCGTCACCGGGTGCAAGCCCGATCACCTGCGAATGGAGCTGAGGAAGCTCGAGGAGTCGGGCTGCGACGTCGAGCGGGGCAGCGACTGGCTTCGGGTGCGGGGTCCGGAGCGGCCCACGCCGGTCGACTTCGCCACACTCCCCTTCCCCGGTTTTCACACCGACATGCATCCCCAGATGGTGGCGCTCCTCTCCGTGGCCAGCGGGACCTCGGTGATCACCGAGAATCTGTACGACTCACGTTTCCGCTACGTCGGCGAATTGGCCCGGATGGGGGCCGACATCACCACCGAGGCACAGCACGCAATCATCCGGGGGGTGGAGAACCTCTCCGGATGCCCGGTGCTGGCACCGGACATCCGGGCCGGGGCGGCCCTGGTCCTGGCCGGTCTCCGGGCCGAAGGGACCACCGAGGTGGGGGATGCGGGCCACATCGACAGGGGATACGAGGAGCTTCCCGAAAGGCTCCGGGCACTGGGAGCGAGAATCGAGAGGGCGTGATGCTTCGCCGAGCCCTGCTTGCGGCATTGTCGCTGCTAGTGGTACTCGCCCAGCCTGCCTGGGGCGCCCACCCGGAGGGGACAGCGGTAGAGGTCGCCGTTGCGGGTGACGGCTATCTCGAGCTGAACGGGAGACGCTATCGGGGCCCGTTCCGGATCAGCGCGGAGTCGGATGGGGTGGCGGTGGTCGAGGTGACCGGCCTCGACAACTACCTGGAGGGGATACGGGAGGTTCCGTTCAGCTGGCATCCGGATGCCCTGGCTGCCCAGGTGGTCGCGGCCCGGACCTACCTGGCCTGGACGTTGATCGGAGGCCGGAGCGAAACCGGGCAACGAATCGGATACGACATCTGCGCCACGGCGGCATGTCAGGTGTACGCCGGAGTCGAGGCGGTGTTGGGCGAGGACGGGGACCGCTGGCGCGAGGCGGTGGCGAGAACCTCGGGCGAGATCCTGGTCTACGAAGGAGAACCTGCCCGGGCCTACTACTCCTCCACGACCGGTGGCCGGACCCGGAACATCGAGGACATCTGGCCCGGCTCGGCACCGGCGCCGTATCTGGTCGGAGTGCCCTCACCGGGCGAGGAGAGCCCGTTCGTCACCTGGTCGTGGGAACTGCCCGGCCCGCTCATGGAGCGTCTACTGCGGGAGGCCGATGTCGCCGGCGGGCGGGTCCGCTCGATCACGACCAGGACCACCGAGAACGGGCAGGGCCCGTGGATGATCGACATCGTCTCCGACACCGGCACCGTTTCGATGGACACCTGGGCGCTGCGGGGGAGGATCAACTCGGCGGCGGCGATCATGCCCGAGCGTCTCCCCGCCGCCAATCCCGAGGGGCGGAGATATCCCACCACCATCCTCAGCCCCGAGTACTCGATTCGCCGCGAGGTTCGGGTCCGCGAGATCGGTCCCAATCCCCACCTCTCCTGGCATTACGTGGTGGAAGGGGCGGGTTGGGGGCACCTGATCGGGATGTCGCAGTTCGGGGCCCAGGCGATGGCGACGAGAGGGGCCGGTTATGCCGAGATCCTGGCCCACTACTACGGAGGCCTGACCCCGGTTCCCGGCGAGGAGTTCCTCCCCGATCAGGTGGCGGTCGGACTGGTCATCGGCGCCGAGTCGGTGAGTGTCTCCACCGACTCTGTTTTGAGCGTCACCCTCGACGGGGTGGAGATCGAGGTGCTCGATCCCGGCGCCTGGAAGTTCAGGTGGGAGGAGGGAAGGCTGGTGGTGGTCGCCCCGGTCCTCGATCGGTACGCACCGCCCGGTCTTCCCGACCACCCCTTCTGAGCCCGAGGGCCGGTACGGTACAATTCGGAACATCCGCTGCCAGGTGAGGGTTGTCCTAGACGATGCCAGAAACACCAGTGACCATCTCCACAACGTCCACGTCGGAGAGTCTCATCGATGAGGACAAGCTGAACGAGACGCTCGAGTACATCCGCCCCGCCATCCAGGCCGACGGGGGCGACCTGGTGCTGCTCGGTACCGACGGTGGGACGGTGAATCTGCAGATGGTGGGTGCATGTGGCGGGTGCCCGCTTTCGATGATGACTCTCAAGGCGGGAATCGAGCGCATCCTGATCGACCGTGTCCCCGGTGTCGAAGAGGTCAACGCAAGCGCCGACGCCCCGGCCATCGACGAGCCACACATCCACAACGGCATCGAGATTCCGGCACTCTGACCGGTCGCCGCCTCCTTAACCTGTCGCCCGATGACCGAGCGCGGGCAGCCCGACCAGAAGCGAAACGTCGATCGAAGGGCCCTGGCCCGGTTGATCACCGCAATCGAAGCCGGTGATCCGTCCGGGGAGACCGCCGCCGCCGCCCTCGCCGAGGATGCCTCGCCGGTGCGACGAGTCGGGATAACCGGTCCGCCGGGGGCGGGAAAGTCGACCTTGGTCAACGCAATGGTCGCCGAGCTCAGATCGAGAGGAGACACCGTCGCGGTCCTCGCCGTGGACCCATCCAGCCCGATCACCGGTGGTGCCCTGCTCGGGGACCGTGTCCGGATGCAGGATCACATCGACGATCCCGGCGTCTACGTCCGATCGATGGCCTCCCGGGGGCATCTCGGAGGCCTATCGCCCGCTGCAGGCCCGACCATCGCCGTCCTGGCCCGCTCCGGGTTCGACATCGTGCTGGTGGAGACCGTGGGGGTCGGTCAGTCGGAGGTCGAGGTGATGGATCACGTCGACCTGGTCGTCCTCGTCGTCGGCCCCGGTTGGGGCGACCAGATCCAGGCGGACAAGGCGGGAATCGTGGAGATTGCCGACGTCTTCGTGGTGAACAAGGGTGACCGCCCCGGTGTCGACATCGTGCAGCGAGCGCTTCTCGATCGACAGGGCGGCGCCGAGACGCCGGTCCTGGTGACCACTGCGATCAGCGGAGAGGGTGTGCCCGCCCTGGTCGACCTGATCCGCTGATCAGACGTCGCTCCGGGTCGCTTCGAGAGCGGCCTGGGCCGCGGCCAGCCGGGCTCCCTCTACCCGGGGCGGGCTGCACGACACATAGTCCAGCCCCAACTCGTGGACGAAGTAGATCGAGGCGGGGTCGCCGCCGTGCTCTCCGCACAACCCGACCACCAAGTTCTGATTGGCCTCACGTCCCTCCCTGGTCGCCACCCGGACCAGACGACCGACACCGGCCTGGTCCAGGGTCTGGAACGGATCCGAGTTGAAGATGCCCTGCTCCAGGTAGTCGCGGAGGAACTTCCCTTCGGCATCGTCGCGGCTCAGCCCGTAGGTCATCTGGGTCAGGTCGTTGGTCCCGAACGAGAAGAAGTCGGCCACGCCGGCGATCTCGCCGGCGGTCAGGGCGGCTCGGGGCAGCTCGATCATGGTGCCGATCGGTATCTCCAGCTCCACCCCGGAACCGGCGGTTGCGACCCTGATCTCCTCTTCGATCATCTCCCTCATTCGGATCAGCTCCTCGGCCGCCGACACCAGCGGGATCATGATCTCGAGCCGGGGCTCGCCCCCCGCCTGTAGCCGCCGGGTGAGCGCGGTGGTGGCGGCGCGGGCCTGCATCCGGTAGAGCTCGGTGAGCATCAGGCCGAGCCGGACCCCGCGCAGGCCGAGCATCGGGTTGTCCTCCTCCCAGCGGGCGACCTGGTCCGACATCGCCTGAAGGTCGTCGATTGTCCGGCCGGCCCGGACCCGCCGCAGCATCTCGTGCTCCAGCTCGAAACGGGAGGGAAGGAACTCGTGGAGAGGCGGATCGAGAAGACGGACCACGACCGGGAGCCCGTCCATTGCCTCGAGCAGGGCCTCGAAGTCCCCGATCTGCTGCTCCTCGAGCTCGGCCAGCGCGTTCTCTCTCGCCTCCGGGTCGGTGGCGAGGATCACCCGCTGCACGATGGCCAGCCGCTCGCCCATGAACATGTGCTCGGTCCGGGCAAGCCCGATTCCCTCCGCCCCCCGGCTCCGGGCCAGTGTGGCGTCCTCGGCCGTGTCGGCATTCGCCCTGACCCCGAGACTGCGGATCCCGTCCGCCCATTCGAGGAGGTCGGCCAGCTCGGGGGGAACCTCCGGCGGGACCAGTTCGATCTCCCCCTTGTAGACGGCGCCGGAAGTTCCGTCGATCGTGATCATGTCACCGCGGTGGATGTCGGTGGTGGCGCTCGACGCCACCCCGGCGTCGACATCTACGAGAAGCTCGGCGGCTCCGGTCACCGCCGGCTTGCCCATGCCCCGGGCCACGACCGCGGCATGTGAGGTCTTCCCTCCCTGACTGGTGAGTATCCCCACCGAAGCCGCCATGCCGTGGATGTCGTCGGGTGTGGTCTGGGGGCGGACCAGGATCACCTTCGTCCCCTTCCGCGCCTCTTCCACCGCCTCGTCCGAGGAGAACACCACCGCCCCGGTGGCGGCACCGGGCGAGGCGGCGACACCACTGGCCAGCGCCGAGGAGCGCTTGACCCGGTCCGCCACCCGGGGACGGTGCAGCTGCTCCAGAGAGTCGGGCTCGACCCGGCTGACCGCGGTCGCCTGATCGATCAGGCCCTCGCCCACCATCGCCACCGCCATCTTCACCGCCGCAGCCGCGGTTCGCTTTCCCGCCCTGGTCTGGAGGATGTACAGCTTGTCCTTCTCGATGGTGAACTCGATGTCGCACATGTCCCGATAGTGCGCCTCGAGACCCTCCATGATCTCGATGAGCTGGCGGTGGCACTCGGGATGGAGCCCGGCCAACTCGTCGAGGGTCAGGGTGTTGCGGGTCCCGGCGACGACGTCCTCGCCCTGAGCGCGGGGCAGGTAGTCGCCGTAGATCGCCTTCTCACCGGTGCTCGGGTCGCGGGTGAAGCAGACTCCGGTGCCGGAGTCGTCGCCGAGATCGCCGAACACCATCATCTGGACGTTGGCCGCGGTGCCCAAGTCGTCCGGTATCGCGTTGATCCGGCGGTACTCGATGGCCCGTTTCGTGTTCCAGGAGAGGAACACCGCGGTGACCGCTCCTCGCAGCTGTTCCATCGGATCCTCGGGGAGAGCGCCGGGACGCTCCCGCTCCACGACTTCGCGGAATCGACGGGTCGCCGTTTCCAGGTCCTCGGCGGTCAGGTCGGAGTCGTCTTCCACCCCGCGGGCAGCGCGCAGCTCGGTGAGGACCTCCTGAAAGAGACTCTCGTCGACACCGAGCACCACGTCTCCGTACATCTGGACGAATCGCCGGTAGGCGTCCCATCCGAAATGCGGATCGCCCGACCAGTCGATCAGCGCCTTGACCACCTCGTCGTTGATCCCGAGGTTGAGGACGGTGTCCATCATCCCGGGCATGGAGAACTTGGCGCCCGACCTCACCGACAGCAGCAAGGGGACCGGGCCCGATCCGAAGGTGCGGTTGGTGGCCTGTTCCAGCCCGGCCACCGCGGCGTCCACCTCGGGCCAGAGATCGTCGGGGATCTCACCGGCGATCATTGCGGCCCGGCACACGTCGGTCGTGATGGTGAATCCCGGCGGTACCGGCAACCCGAGCGAGGTCATCCGGGCCAGACCGGCCCCTTTGCCCCCGAGCAGGTCCCGGTCCGACCCGTCGGTGGCCGAGAATTCGTACAGATGCGGCAATCGCTCGTCTCCTAGATCAACAATGCACAGAAGCTACCGATCGCATACCCCGCGCCGGCAGGGTCTATCGCGAAAGATCGTCAGGTCTTTCTCCTCTGGGGTGCTCGCCGCGGTTCGGGAACGGGGGAAACAGCCTCCCCATGTGTCAGAGCATCGAAGCCGGGAATGCCCGCTCGGTCAATCGGCGAAGAGCTCCTCGAGGGCGGGTTGGTCCTGGATGGAGAGGGCGTGCTCGGCCCGGAGCGACTCCAGGTCCCGGTAAATCGAGGCGACCTGCTCTATCTTGCCGCCCTTGCGGTACCCGACGATGACGTCGCGCCCGGCGGGATCGCCGCGGACGATCTCCTCGTCCCAGTCCACCGCGTGACCGGTGACGTTGATCGGGACGTCGTAGTGCTGGCTCCAGAAGAAGGGTGCGTCCCGAAACGGGGTGTCGTATCCGAGCATGTTGCGGGCCGCCGCCTGCCCCTGTCGTTGTGCCAGCACCCAGTGCTCGATCCGGACCCGGCCCGCGTTCTGATCGGGGTACATGGCGACGTCGCCCGCCGCCCATATGTTCGGGTCGGAGGTCCGGAGCCGATCGTCGACGACGATCCCGTTGTCGACGTCGAGACCGGCTTGCTCGGCGAGAGCGGTGCGCGGGGTCACGCCGGCGCCGATCACGACGATGTCTGCCGGGACCGTGGTCCCATCGTCGAGCACGACCTGGTCGGACCGGATCTCCGAGACCGTTCGCCCCAGCCGGAAGGTGACACCGTGTTCCTCGTGGAGGGTCTGGACGAACCTGCCCAGGGTCTCGCCGATCACCGGGGCGAGAGGGAGCCCCTCGGGGGCCACCACCGTGACCGCCACATCGCGTTGACGGAGCGACGCCGCCACTTCGAGCCCGATGAAGCCGGCCCCGGCCACGATGGCCTGGTCGACCTGGTCGAGCCCCGAGATGATCGACCTGCTGTCCTCCAGGGTGCGCAGATAGTGGACATGGGGCTGGTCCGATCCGGGGATGGGAAGATGCCGTGGCTCGGCGCCGGGTGCCATGAGCAGGGCGCCATACCCCAGTTCGCGTCCGTCTTCCAGGGTGACCAGCATGGCCTCCCGATCGACGGAGGTCACCGTGACGCCGGTGATGAGCTCGATGTCATGCTCCTGGTAGAAGCCGGGGCTTCGCAGCGGCATCCACTCTTCGGGGGCGGTCCCGGCCAGGAAGTCCTTGGAGACGTTGGGCCGGTCGACGGGGGCCTCCTCGCCGATCAGGGTGATCGGGCCGGAGTAGCCGAGACGACGGAGCGTCTCGGCGGCGGCGGCCCCGGCTGCACCGGATCCGACGATCACCACCGACGCCGGCGGGGCCGGTGCCTCCCGCTCGGGTACGGGAGCCTCGACCGGCCCGGTCACGTACACCCGGCCCTCCCGCTCGGTGCACTGATAGACCCGCACCGGGTTCAAGGCGGGTGCGCCTACCGCCTCTCCGGTGGTCAGGTCGAAGACTGCGTGGTGCCACGGACAGCGGATCTGCCCCGCCACGCAGAGGCCGTCGCCGAGAGGGCCGCCGTAGTGGGTGCATGAGCCGGCCACGGCGCGGAGTCCGTCCGCGGTGCGCACCACCACGACCTGTTTCCCGTCGACCTGTCCCTTGACCGGTGTCTCGTCCCCGATCGAGTCGGTGGGGATCCCCTCGTTGGCCAGATCCGGCCCGGTGACCTCTGCTTCCGCACCCATCGTGACCCTTTCGCCTTGGCTTTCTTTGAACCATAGCTCCCACTTTTAGAGTGGCCCCCCGGGGTCAGCGTCAGGGTGCGGCCCGGTAGGACAAGCCCTCGTTCACCGTCCCGGTCAGGTCCGGCGAGCCGCCCTCGGTCGACTCGTCGGTCGCTCCGCAAGCGGACAGTGCCGTTGCGAGCGCGACGACCGTGATCCAACGGGTCGATGCAACCGGGTCACTCCGCCTCTTGGTCAACAGCGAAGACCAGTTCCGCTCCGTCGCCGGAGAGCGTGAGCGAGTCCCCGGAGACGGTGAAAGCCTCGACCCGGGACAGCGCCTCGAGGAACCTGGCTTCGGAGTCCATGACCTGGTCGGGGACACAGGCCATCTCGGTCTGGGTCATCTCGTCGAAGCTGATCGCGCTGCCGGAGATGGAGTAGTCGCCGAAGTACTGGTTGCAGGCCGAGGTCCCGCCCGCCCCGTCTTCTTCGAAGACGAGGGTGACGGGATGGGTGTCGAGGATCGGGATGGCGGACCCGTCGAGAGTGCCCGACTCGAGCAGCCATGCGAAGTCGGTGGGATCGATGGCCGCCGGCTCCGACGGCTCGGCACATGCGACGAGTGTCAGGGACAGGGCCACCACGATCGGGAGGGCTCTTCTCATGCGGCTTGGACGTCTTCCCGCCCCGGGACGGTTCCGTCAGACCAATGCACCGGCGGCCAGGACCAGGCCGGTCCAGAGATGGAGTCGAGCGGTCATCTTCAGGGCGCGGATCAGGGCAGGCCCATCCGCTGACCGATAGACGAGACGGACCGGGCCGGTCGCATAGGGAGCGATGAGTGCGGCGAAGATTGTGGGGAAGGGGGTCCACCCGGCCATGGCGAACACCGCGATCAGCGGGAACGCCCCATAGACCAGGGTCGCGAACAGTGCCCTGGTCCTCTCCCGACCGATCAGAACCGCCAGGGTCCGCTTCCCGGCCGCCCGATCGGTGTCGAGGTCCCGGTAGTTGTTCGCCACCAGTATGGCGGTGACCAGCATCCCGACCGGGATGGAGAGGAGCCAGGCCGAGCGGGGTGCGGTCATGTCGTGGACGTAGCGGCTGCCCACCGTTGCCACGACCCCGAAGAAGAAGAAGACGAATACCTCGCCCAGACCGCGATATCCGTAGGGGAACGGCCCGCCCACATAGCCGAGCATGGCCACGATCGAGACCAGCCCGATGACCAGGACCAACGGCCCCGCGATGAGGGCGAGAGCGAGTCCTGCTGATGCGGCGACGGCGAGGGCGATCCCTACGCCGAGCCAGACCTGTCTCGGGGTGAGATGCCCCAGCGCCACCATCCTCGGCGGCCCGAGCCGTCCTTCTCGGTCGGCGCCCCTCTTTGCGTCCGAGACGTCGTTGGCGAAGTTGGCCGCGACCTGGATGGCAAGAGACGCCACCATCGTGTAGGCGAACACATCCCAGCGGAACACTCCTTCGGCCCCGGCGAGGGCCGACCCGACCGTCACCGGCACCACGGCGGCGGGCAGGGTGTGCACCCGGGCCGCGATCCGCCAGGCCTCAACCGTGGTCATCGGCTCAGAAGTGCCAGGGATACTGACCGAAGTCGGGTTCCCGCTTCTCCAGGAAGGCGTCCCGGCCCTCCTGGGCTTCGTCGGTCATGTAGCCGAGACGGGTCGCTTCCCCGGCGAATATCTGCTGTCCGACCAGCCCGTCGTCGATCAGGTTGAAGGCGAACTTGAGCATCCGCTGCGCGGTCGGGCTCTT
>DASUSU010000301.1:0-6101 GCA_036374915.1 Acidimicrobiia bacterium
GTCCGACCGGTCGGACCCGCCTAGATTCCCCGGGATGACCGACCAGAGCGACGCAGCGGGCAAAGAGGAAGAGACTTCGATCCCAGAGATCGAGGAGAAGAGCGTCGCCAGGCAGTACACCGGGAGCTTTGGCGGGCGCAAGGTCTCCTACACCGCCACCGCCGCCACCAGGGTGCTCGGCCAGGGCGAGGACAAGAAGGCGGTGTTCTTCCATGTCGCCTATACCGAGGACGATGCCGATCCGCTCACCCGACCCGTCCTGTTCGCATTCAACGGCGGGCCCGGGTCCTCGACGGTATGGCTGCACCTGGGCCTGTTCGGGCCACGCCGGGTCGAGTTCGACGACGACGGGCTCCGGGTCGGGGTCCCCGGGCGCCTCGTCGACAACGAGCACTCGTTGCTCGATGTGTCGGACGTGGTGCTGGTCGACGCGGTCGGCACCGGCTTCTCCACCGCCACCCCCAAGGACAAGGCGAAGGATTTCCATCACTTCTCCAAGGACATCGAGGCCTTCTCCGACTTCATCGTGGACTATCTCAATCGCAACGGTCGCTGGGCTTCGCCCAAGTACCTGGCCGGGGAGAGCTATGGGACGACCAGGGGAGCCGCCATCGCCCGCGAGCTGTTCGCGACCAGGGGCACCGAGCTCAACGGGCTGATCCTCATCTCGAGCGCGCTCAACTTCCAGACCATCGGCCAGGACCGTGAGGCACTGATGTTCCGACCGGGCAACGACCTTCCCTACATGGTCTTCCTCCCCACCTACGCGGCGACGGCATGGTTCCACGGGCGTCTCTCCAAGAAGCATCAGGCTCGACAGCTCCGAGACCTCCTCGACGAGGTCGAGGACTTCGCCCTCGGCCGGTACTGGTCGGCGCTGGCCCGCGGCTCGGAGCTGGAGGACAAGGAGAGGTCGAGAGTGGCGGCGAAGCTGGCCGAGTACACCGGTCTCCCTGCCGACTACATCGACCGCTACGACCTGAGAATCCACATCCACCGTTTCTGCAAGGAGCTGATGCGGGATCAGCGTCGCACCGTCGGCCGTCTCGACTCCCGCTTCACCGGGATCGACCGGGTGGCCGACGGCGACAACCTGGAGAACGACCCGGCCCATGATCAGATCGGCGCCGCCTTCACCGCCACCCTCAATCACTACGTGCGAGACGAGCTCGGCTTCGAGGAGGAGGCGTTCTACGAGACGCTGTCGATGAAGATCAACGAGTCCTGGGACTACGAGGACTTCAAGGGTCACTACGTCGACACATCGGAGAGCCTGCGCGAGGTGATGTCGAGGTCGCAGCGTCTCCGGGTCTTCGTGGCCAACGGCCTCTACGACCTGGCCACCCCGCATTTCGCCACCGAGTACACGTTCAATCATCTCGGGCTCGACGAGACCCTGCGCAAGAACGTGCGCATGGAGCGATACGAGGCCGGCCACATGATGTACGTCCACGAGCCCTCGTTGCGGCGTCTCTCCGAACATTTGAGAGAGTTCGTCGAGGAGACCCGGTGAGACCTGGCGGCGCGGGCCTGAGGTCGCCCGGTCAATCCCGGGAGTGGGTCTCCACCAGCCTCAGGACCTGGGGCATGTCCAACTCGGGGTAGGGATCGGGGGCGAGCAACCCGAGGATCCGGCTCTGTGATCGGGCCGAGACGATCACCTTGTCCGTCCACTTTCGCATGAGGTCGGGCTCGGGCATCCGGCAACATTCCGGGTCGGGGCAGGTCGACGTCTCTCTGAGCTCGGTGTCATTGCCCCGGAACCAGCGCGCCTCGGCGAAGGGGACTCCCACGGTCACCGCGTGGGGGGGCTCACGCCCCGCCTCGATCTGGGTCGTGCAGAAGAAGGTCCCCTCGGGGGTGTCGGTGAACTGATGATGGGTCGCGTACTTCTCCGCCGACCCGAAGGTCACACGCGCCCCCCAGCGACGGCAGAGACGCTGAGTCTCCATCCCACCGTGCTCGTCGCGGGGTATCGGGGCGTCGTCGTTGGCGTAGGCCTTGACCACGGTGCCGGTCCGGTCGCTGACGATTAGATGAGACCTGATCCCCAGATGCCGTGTCGTCAGGTTGACCGTCCTCCACGCCGCCATCTCGTAGGAGAGGTAGAACAGCTCCTTGACGTCTTCGACGTCGATGTCATGGCTCTCCTTGGCCGCCCTCAGCCGGGCCACCACGGCTTCCTCGGGGCCGAGGACCGCGGCGGCGAAGTAGGCGGTTTCCACCCTCTGGCGGAGGAACGTCTCCAGGTCGGGGTTGGCTTCGTGCCCGAGGAGGAACCCGGCCAGGGTCTGGAGGACCGCCTTGCGCGCCTGGCGGGTGCGCAGCTCGTCACGCTGGGCGATGTAGACCCGGCGGTGGTCCAGGTCGATCACGGACCGGGCGAAGCTGGGCATGTCGTCCACCGGGTGAATCTCGAAGCCGGCCTGTTCGGTCAGGTCGAGCAGGTTCCGTGACGAGAACGGCCCCTCGCCGGTGTACCCGCTCGATTCGAGGGCTAGCCGCGCCTCGGCCTCGACATCGGGGAGATAGCCGTCCTGACCGCTGAGCCAGGCGGTGACCGCCCCGTTGGCCCGCCGCACCTCTTCGGATCCGGCCGATCCGAGATCGGAGCGCTCCCGGAGAGCCTCATGGAGCCCGACCAGGTGGGTGAGCGTCTCGTTGTCCAGCTTGGCGTTGGGTTTGATGTGAGGGAGCTCGAGCGAGTCGAAGAGCGAGGAGTCCTGCGACCTGAGCAGCGCGATCTCGAGGGCGTCGCGTCGGTTGGGAGGGCTCGGGTCGAGAAGCTCCGAGATGTCTATCTCGAGTGCCTGGGCCAGCTCGAGCACCAGGTTGAGCCGTGGCTCCTTCTTCCCGTTCTCGAGCAGGGACAGATACGGGGCGGGTCTGCCCACCACCGCCCCGAGTTGGTCCAGGGTCAGACCCCGTTCCCTACGGTGATGACGGAGACGTCTCCCCAATACCAGGGGATCGAGTTGTCGATGATCGGTCACTTGACCTCGTTTCCGAAAGATGTGCCTATCTTTGCGGCACAGCGGTTTGGATTGTAGTCAATATGGAAAGAGACTGAACTCTTATGAACCAATTTCGGGACCACGAGGTGGAACGACGGATCCTCACCGCCGAGGCGGTGGCGTTCCTCACCGATTTGGAGCAGGAATTCGGGTGGCGAAGGGGCCAGCTCCTCGCCGACCGTCAACAACGTCAGATTCGCCTCGATCAGGGGGAGCATCCCGACTTCCTCGCCTCCACCCGCAGCGTCAGGGAGTCCGACTGGGTAGTCGACCCGGTGCCGTCCGATCTCGAAGACCGCAGGGTCGAGATCACCGGACCGGTCGACGCCAAGATGATGATCAACGCACTCAACTCGGGGGCGAGGGTGTTCATGGCCGACTTCGAGGACGCCACCACCCCGACTTGGGCCAACCTCCTCAACGGTCAGGCCAACCTGGTCGACGCCTACCGGCGCGAGCTCAGTTTGGTGACCGAGGACAAGACGTATCGGCTCGACGAGAAGACGGCCACCCTGGTGGTGCGGCCCCGAGGCTGGCATCTCGGGGAGAAGCACTTCGTCGTCGACGACCAGCCGATGTCGGCTTCTCTCTTCGACTTCGGGCTCTACCTGTTCCACGGCGGGCGGGCTGCCCTCGAAGCCGGATCGGGACCCTACCTCTACCTCCCCAAGCTGGAGTCGCATCTTGAGGCGAGACTCTGGAACGACGTCTTCGTCTGGTCCCAGGATCGCCTGGGAATACCCAGAGGGACCGTGAAGGCGACCGTCCTGGTCGAGACCATCCTGGCAGCCTTCGAGATGGACGAGATCCTCCACGAGCTGCGGGAGCACTCCGCAGGGCTCAACGCGGGACGCTGGGACTACATCTTCTCGGTGATCAAGAAGTTCAGGAACGACCCGGCTTTCGTGCTCCCCGATCGCTCCCAGGTGACCATGACCGTCCCTTTCATGCATGCCTACACCGAGCTCATGGTGCAGACCTGTCACCGCAGGGGCGCACACGCCATCGGGGGCATGGCCGCATTCATCCCTAATCGGAGAGACCCCGAAGTCACCGACAAGGCAGTTGCCGCGGTGACGGCGGACAAGGCACGCGAGGCGGCGGCCGGCTGCGACGGGACCTGGGTAGCCCACCCCGACCTGGTTCCCATCGCCATGGGCGAGTTCGACGCCGTGCTCGGCTCGAGCCCGAATCAGCTCGGCCGACAGCGGGACGATGTGGCGGTGGGCGCCGACGATCTCCTCGATCTCGACTTCCCTGGGACCGTGACCGGGGCCGGGATCGAGACCAATGTCTCGGTCGGCATCCGCTACATAGCCTCCTGGCTCTCCGGGACCGGTGCCGCCGCCATCGACAACCTGATGGAGGACGTGGCCACGGCCGAGATCTCGCGCTCGCAACTCTGGCAATGGACTCGACACGGCGTCGTGACCGACGAAGGCGACCCGATCACCGAGAAGACGATCAGGCACCTGTCCTCGGATCTGGTCGACCGGCTCGAGCGCGAGGACCATCCCCATCGCGATCGACTGGGGACCGCACGTGAGCTCTTCGAGGAGGTGGCTCTTGGCGAGCACTTCGTCGACTTCCTGACCCTGCCCGCATACGACAAGATCAACTGAGGAGAGAACCGTGTCCCATATCGCCAACGAGGCCGCCCGTCTTGCCGACGCCTGGAAGGACAACCCGCGCTGGAACGGCATTGTCCGCGACTACACCGCCGAAGACGTGGTCCGGCTCCGGGGCAGCATCAGGGAACAGTTCACCCTGGCCAACCGGATGGCGAACAAGCTCTGGGACCTGCTCGACACCGAGGACTATGTCAGCGCTTTGGGGGCGATCAGCGGCGGCCAGGCGGTCCAGATGGTCAAGGCCGGGTTGAAGTCGATCTACCTTTCCGGCTGGCAGGTCGCCGCCGACGGCAACTCGTCGGGTGACGTCTACCCCGACCAGTCTCTCTACCCCTCGGATTCGGCCCCGGCGCTGGTCGAGCGGATCAACAACGCCCTGCGCAGGGCAGACCAGATCCATTGGGCCGAAGGCGACACCGACGTCGACTGGTTCGTCCCGATCATCGCCGACGGCGAGGCGGGGTTCGGGGGCGCCCTGAACGTGTTCGAGCTGACCAAGCGCTTCATCCAGGCCGGCGCCGCCGGCGTCCACTACGAGGATCAACTGGCGGCCGAGAAGAAGTGCGGGCACATGGGGGGCAAGGTCCTGGTCCCCACCGGTCAGCACATTCGGAGCCTGCAGGCCGCCCGCCTGGCCGCGGACGTGATGGACGTCCCCATCCTGGTTGTGGCCCGGACCGATGCCAACGGGGCGACCCTTCTCACCTCGGACATCGACGAACGCGACCACCCCTTTCTCACCGGTGAGCGAACATCGGAGGGGTTCCATCGGGTCAGGGACGGTCTGGAGCCGGCGATCGCACGCAGCCTCGCCTACGCCCCGTATGCCGATCTCCTCTGGTGCGAGACCGCCCACCCCGACCTGGACGAGGCGAAGCGGTTCGCAGATGCGATCCACGAGGTGTTCCCCGACAAGATGCTGGCCTACAACTGCTCACCCTCCTTCAACTGGTCGAAGCACCTGGACAGGGGGACCATCGCCCGATTCCAGAAGGAGTTGGGGGCGATGGGCTACCGCTACCAGTTCATCACACTGGCCGGTTTCCACTCCCTCAATGCGTCGATGTTCGAGCTTGCTCGCGGCTACGCCTCCGACGGCATGACCGCCTATGTCGAGTTGCAGGACCGCGAGTTCGCCATGGAGACCCGGGGTTACACCGCGACCAGGCACCAACGTGAGGTGGGGGCGGGCTACTTCGACCTGGTGAGTCAGGCTGTCTCCGCAGGTTCGACCTCGACCCTGGCCCTGGAAGGCTCCACCGAGCAGGCCCAATTCTCCGCCGCCGGGCACCCCGGCACCGGCAGATGAGCGCTCCCGGCGAGAAGTTTGGGACCGCTCCGGCCAGGGCAAGTAGTCTGCAGCACCGAGTACCACTCTTCCTTCCGGAGGATCGACCGCATGAACATCGTCCATGTCGTGGGCACCGGCACCATCGGGGAGCCCCTGATCGGTCTT
>DASUSU010000302.1:0-5290 GCA_036374915.1 Acidimicrobiia bacterium
AGGGATTGTTCGAGGCTCGCTCCCTGGCAGACGGGGAAAGCCTGGAGGAGGTGGAGGAGATCCGGGCCGGAGAGCAGGCCCGCGCGATGGACGACCTCTTGGAAGTAGTCGTCACCGGTCCCCCCGCAGATTCGTCGTCGGCCCTGAGAGAGTGGTTCGAGACGACCTCGGCCAGGATCGACCGGGTCGACGCCTTGATACCCGTGATCCACGATGGGGTGGCGGCCGAGGCCGGCGAGGACCTGGACCGGGCAGGGCGGGCGCTGTGGACCCGGTCGATATTGCTCGGGGCGCTCTTCGTCCTCTCCATCCTCGTCGCGATCAACGCGGTCTTTGCCACCAGGGAACGGGGCAAGGCGCTGGCGGAATACGAGCAGTTGACCGACGGTCTGCGCCAGTGGTTCGTGGCCGCCTCATTCCCCGAATCCGAGAACGTCGAGATCGCCGCCCGATACGTGCCGGCCTCGATCCGGACCATGTCGGGTGGGGACTGGTACGACGTCTACGAGGTGGGCGACGCTCTGGCGGTGGTCATCGGCGACGTCGCCGGGCACGGGGCCGAGGCCACGGCCCAGATGGCTCAGATCCGGAACATCCTGCGTGGCCAATCCACCGCCCGCACCCTGGACCCCGCGGAACAGGTGGACCTGCTCAGCAGCACGATCTCCGACTCCGGGATCCTGGCCACACTCACCTACGGTCTGCTCGACGTCTCCACCGGGGATTTCGTCTATACCCGCGCCGGGCACATCCCCCTCCTGATCCGTTCCGGCACCGGCGAGGTGCGCATCGAAGAGGAGGCATCGGGGCCACCGGTGGGCGGCGGTGTCGACCTGGCACGGGAGACGAGGATCACCCGGCTCCACCCTGGAGACGTCCTCATCCTGATCACCGACGGGCTGGTCGAGGGAGTTGACAGGGACATCGACATCGCCCTGGACGAGATCGCCAAGGTCCTGACCGAGGCGGGCCCCGGCTCGGAAGCTCTGCTGGATCAGCTCTTCGACATGAATCAGGAAGACCCGATCGACGACGCCGCTGCCCTGCTCATCACATGGCGGCCCTAGGGGCGGCGATCAGCCCTCGTCAGGGGTGAGCCTGGCTCGAAGAGTGCTCAGGGCACGGGAGATGAGCCGTGACACCTGCATCTGTGACACGCCCACCACCTCGGCGATGTCCGATTGGGTCATGTCCTCGAAGAAGCGCAGGAAGAGGACCTCTTGCTCCTGCGCATCCAGGTCGGAGATGAGAGGCTCGATGGTGTGCCAGATGTCGGCGAGGTCGTATTGCTCGTCGTCGCTCCCCAGCACCCGGAGCAGACTCGTCTCGTCGTCTTCCGATATCGGGGCATCGACCGACTTGGCGTTGTAGGCGAGGGCGGCCTCCATCGCATCCTCGATCTCCTCGACCGACCGACCCAGCTCCTCGGCCAACTCGGCCGCCTCCGGCGCACGTCCCAGCCGCTGTGACATCTCTGCCACGGCCCGGTTCATCTCGACCATGGTGTCGCTGAGCGAACGGGGGACGCGCACCGACCAGGTCGAGTCGCGGAGATACCGCTTCAGGGTCCCGATGATCGTCTTGCGGGCATAGGTGGTGAACTTCACCCCATAGCTCAGGTCGAACCGGTCGATTGCGTTGACCAGGGCGATCGACGCAGCCTGGCCGACGTCGTCCGCATGGGCGCCGCCTCGTCGGTAGCGATTGGCCACTGAGGCGGCCCACCCCTGGTACCGGGAGTAGATCTCGTCGCGGGCATCGCGATCGGAAGGCACCAGGGCGAATAGCTCTTCGTCGCTGAGATGTGACAGCGTGTGCCGCCGCACCATCTCCAGCTCGAACCATGTCGACCCCTCGTCCTGGCCCCAGCCGTCGG
Organism: Acidimicrobiia bacterium; assembly: GCA_036374915.1. Classification (GTDB taxonomy): domain Bacteria; phylum Actinomycetota; class Acidimicrobiia; order Spongiisociales; family ZC4RG35; genus JARDZU01. The sequence continues at coordinate 1,877 of DASUSU010000302.1, forward strand.
ACAGTCGATCGAGGAGCTTGGTCACGATCGGGTCTGCCTGATCGACGACGCCGGTGGTTGTCGTGGTGACTCGGACCCTGCGGCCGATCTCCTCGACCCGGACCGTGAGGGTGACGTCCTCGTCGAACATCAGGGTCACCACCTCGCTCACCAGCAAGGCCGCGTCGACCGAGCGCACGGCCGGGGCGTCGGTGACCAGGGCCCTGACCACCCGTCGGGCGATGAAAGAAGAGCGCGGCCCGCTGGGCAGCTGGACTTCGGCCACCAGTGTCGGCTGAGGCTCGGTGACGGTTGATTTCGCGCTCATCGGGTACGCCGCCGGGTCATGGGTCCTGGCCCGGTCACTCTTCGATGGTGTTGGTGATGGAGAATGCGTCGCTGACACCGGTCAGCTCGAGCAGTCGCACCACCGCACCCTCTCCCACCACGAGTCTGAGGTCTCCGCCCGACTCCTCGAGCCGGGAACGCTGGTTGAGCAGCACTTTGAGGCCGGCCGAGTCCATGAACTCCACCCGACGCAGATCGAGCACGACGGTCTGGCCCGAGAAACCCGATATTGCCGACTCCACCTTGGGTGCCGAGGCGAGATCGATCTCACCAGTGACGACGATGACGTCGTGAGACCCGATCCGGGTCGTCTCGAGGACAAGCTGTGGTCCTAGCCCCATCGCCCTTTCCTTCTCATCAGCCCTTTCGTACCGGGCTGCCGCCCGCTGTGAGCCGGTCACTCCGACCCGACCTCGAACCAGGCCGTGACCTCGGTTCCGTCCGAGTCGACTCCCCATCCGTCGGCAATCTTCTCGACAATCGCCAGCCCCCGGCTCGCCCCGGCATCCCGGGACGGCGACGGCGGCTGATGCGGGTCGAAGAGTACCCCCACATGGCGGACTGTAAGTCGAATCCCGTCTCTCTCCGGTCGCATCGTGATGGTGAGCTCCTCATCCGGCCCGATCCCGCCGTGGAGCACCGCGTTGTTGACCAGCTCGGTGACGGCCAGGAGGGCGTCGTCGAGCCTGGGATGCTCCCGCATCCAGTCGGAGACGGCGCGCCGGGCGATGGCGCCGGCGCCGCGGTGGGCGGGAATGGTCAGCTGGCTGATGGTGTCGTTCCTCTGGCTCGTTCTCATCACAATCCTCACTCCCCGGGTGTCAACCCGAGGTCCGGAGGTCAGTGCTATTCGAGCTGACTTCAGTGGCGTAGGGCCTCGATCAGCTCCTCTTTGGTCATCCCGGAGCGGCCCTCGACACCGACCTCCCGGGCCTTGGCGTAAAGCTCTTCTCTGGTCCAGTCCTCGTACGAGCCCGAGCCCCCACGGGGACCCATCTCGTCCGGGGGGGTGTTGGCGATCCGCGCCGCCTTCTCCTTGCTCATTCCCTGATCCCTCAGGGCCTCGTATCTCTCGTCGTCCTTGATCGAGGATCCATGATCTTTGGCCACAGTCCACCTCGTATGGTTGCTTGGCCGAGGCTTACCCGGAAAAGCGTTTGGCTACACCACAGAGGAGCTCGAAATGGGAAAAGCAGACAGCCAGGGTGAGGTCGACGATCAGTTCAGGGCGATCCTGGAAGGGCTTCGCACCACCCTTCCCGGAGTGCAGGTGCTGTTCGCCTTCCTCCTCGTCCTCCCGCTGCAGGCATCGTTCGCCGAGATACGCGACCTGGAGCGCTTTGCCTACTACGTGGCCTTCTTCGGCTCGGCGATGTCATCTGTGCTCCTGATCGCCCCCAGCGCCCACCAGCGGCTGCGGGCCCCGATCACCGGTGTCGAGCGGCGGTCGACCACACATCTCCGGATCACGATCGCCCTGACCATCGTCGGCACCGTCGTCTTCGCCGTCTCGCTCGCCGCCGCTGTCTTCCTCATCTCCATGCTGACCCTCACCGACAGTGTCGCGGTGGCCGCCACCGGGGCGGTGGCGTTGGTGATTGCCTGGTCGTGGTTCTACGTCCCCCTGGTCACGTTTCAGAGGACCTGACGGGAAACGACCAACCGCGGCATGGATGGGACCGGGCCGAACCTCGCGGCCAACCGGTTTCGCCCCACCCCATGACCGGGTATGTGGCTGGCCTGGCACGAAGAGGAGGTCATTGTGAGTTACCAGACACGCACAGAACGCGGCAACCCGGTGAGAGCCGAGGCGGAGCTGTCCCCCCTGCGCCGCCGGTTCGGCGGAGGCGACATCGTGGCGTCCCTGCTCGGGATGCTGACCGCACTCGGCGCACTCGTGCTGCTCGCTGCCCTGTTTGCGGCGGGAGCGGCCAACGTCGACCTGCAGATCAACCTGCTCAACCAAGAGGGGGCCCTGGACGAGGTCGAGGTCGTCGGCGCTATCGCCGCGGCGGCCGTGATCTTCGTCTCGTTCCTGCTCGGCGGGATCGCGGCGGGGCGGATCGCCCGCTTCGACGGCGGTATGAACGGACTCGGGGCCGCGTTGTGGTTCCTGCTGCTCCTGGCGGTGTTCGCCGCGCTAGGCGCCTGGGTTGGCGAGGAGTACAACGCATTTGCCGCCGCCGACCTGCCCAACTGGGTGGCCCAGATCGACGTCGACGAGGTGACCGCGGCGGCGATCGTCATGTCCATCGTGTCGATCCTGGTCATGTTCGCCGGCGGATACCTGGGCGGGCGGATCGGTGAGTCCTATCACCGCCGGGTCGACGCCGCCATCGTCAACGAGACGGGGCTGTGACCCACAGCACCCAGGCAGCGGCCTGGCCGATATTCCTCAGGAGGTGAGCGATGTACATCAGTATCGGAGGATTGATCCTCCTGATCCTCATTCTCATCCTGATCTTCTGATCGGGTGACCAATCCCTCCTCCCAACAGAGAGAAAGGGGAGCCGGCGGACACGCCGGCTCCCCTTTCTCGCACCGATTTCAGGCCAGCGAAGCCTGGAGCGTGATCGGGACGTTCCCTTTCAGGGCCTGGGAGACAGGGCAGTTCTCCTTGGCGTCCTCGGCGAGATCGGCGAACTCTTCTGCGCTGATCCCTTCCACGGCGCCACGCACGGTCAGAGCGATCGCGGTTATCCCCTCGCCGGGCACGAAAGTCGCGGTGGCCTCGGTGTCGAGCGTTATCGACGTGGCCCCGGCCTTGCCGAGACGACCCGAGAACGCCATCGAGTAGCAGGCGGCATGGGCGGCCGCGATCAGCTCCTCGGGGCTGGTGAGGCCGGCATGCTCCTCTGAGCGAGCCTTCCAGGTCACCTCCATGGGGGCGGCGGCCCCGCTGTCGAGAGCGGTGGTGCCCGAGCCTGTGGCCAGGTCACCCTCCCAATGGGCCCGACCGGTGCTGTCCAGAGCCATGAGACGTTCCTTTCGCTGGGGATGGCGGAGCCTAGCCCTGACCACCCCGGCGTCGATTGCCCCGGGCGGGAGCGCCATCTGTGTGGCGGGACATTGAAAGCCAGCTGTGAC
>DASUSU010000303.1:0-2833 GCA_036374915.1 Acidimicrobiia bacterium
CGACTTCACCAGCGACCCGGCCTCGATATGGGAGGTGGGGCGTCATCTCCCCTCCACCGGCGTGACCTCATATCTCCCCACCATCGTCACCGCCCCCTACGACGTGGTCGACTCCGCCATTGCCGTGATCCGGGCCGGGCCACCTCCCGGATATGTGGGCGCCGAGCCGATCGGGCTCCACGTCGAGGGGCCCTGGCTCTCCCCGGAGTGGCGGGGGGCACACAACCCGGCGCTGCTGCGGGCACCGGACCTCGAGGTCGCCGCACGCTGGGCCGAGTCCGGGGTGATCCGGATGGTCACCATCGCCCCCGAGCTCGAAGATGCGTTCGCCGTGGCCGAGATCCTCGCCTCCGCCGGAGTCGTTGTCTCCGTGGGCCATTCCGGCGCCGACTTCGAGACGGCGTCCCGCGCCCTGGACGGGCCATGGGCTGCGGTCACCCACCTCTTCAACCAGATGAGCCCGTTCCATCATCGTGCACCGGGCGTGGTGGGGGCGGCACTCGACTCCGGGCGACCCTGCGGGGTGATCGTCGACGGGCTCCACAGCCATCCGGGCGCGATCCGGCTCGCCTGGGACCATCTCGGCCCCGACCTGTTCGTTCTCGTCACCGACGGGATGCAGGCCACCGGTCTCGGCCCGGGGACATACCTGCTCGGTGACCAGACGGTGGATGTCACCAGCGAAGGGCCGCGGATCGGGGGCGAGACCCTGGCCGGGAGCACCCTCACCCTCGACCGTGCCGTGGCCAACCTGATCGCCTGGAGCTCGGCCAGTCTGGGTCAGGCACTCGATGCCGCCTCCCTCCTGCCCGCCTCCGTCATCGGAGCCACCGATCGGGGACGGCTCGACTCCGAGCGACGAGCCGACCTGACCGTGTTCGACGGTGATCTTCGAGTTGTGAGGACCACGGTCGACGGGCTCGACGCATATTCGATCGGGGAGGGCTGATGACCCTCATCGACGAGATCAGGGAACAGCCCGACGTGATCGCCCGCACCATCGCCGGCAACGGCGAGCCTGCCGCTCGGGTCGCCCGTCTCTTCGCCGGATGCACCCACGCCGTGATCGCCGGGCGAGGGACGTCGGACAATGCGGGCCGCTACGCCCAATACGTCTGGGGCTCTCGCAACGGTATCTCCGTGGGCCTCACCACACCGTCGCTGTTCTCGGTGTACGACCGTCCGCCCCGGCTCGACGGCGCCCTGGTCGTCGGCATCTCCCAGAGCGGGGAATCGCCCGACATCGTCGCCGTGCTGGAGGAAGGGCGTGCCCAGGGCCGGCCCACGGTGGCCATCACCAACGATCCGGATTCGCCTCTTGCCGACTTCGCCGACGTGGTCATCGACATCGAAGCCGGTGAGGAGCGAGCCGTGGCCGCGACCAAGACCTATACCGCCCAGCTGACCGTGATCGCGCTGATCTCCGAGGCGATGGCCGGGGAGGGCGACATCTTGCACAGACTGCCCGGATGGGTCACCAGCGCCCTCGAACAGGAGCCCGAGGCCGAGGAGATGTCCCGGGCACTGGCGGAGATCGAGCACTGCGCCGTCCTCGGCCGTGGTTTCAACCAATCCACCGCGTTCGAATGGGCGTTGAAGCTCCAGGAGCTGACTCATGTCGTCGCCCAGCCGTTCTCCACCGCCGACTTCCTCCACGGCCCGGTGGCGGTCGTCGAGCCGGGCTACCCGGTGATGGCGGTGACCGCCCTGGGGCCTGCGGCCGACGACGTGGTCGACGTGCTCCGTCGTTGCTCCGAGGCGGGGGCGTCGTTGACCGTCGTCGGCAACGACTCGCGGCTGCAGGACGTGGCCACCAACAACCTGGCCTTCGCCCCGGATGTCGACGAATGGCTGTCACCGATCCCGGCCATCGTCATCGCCCAGCTGTTCTCCTATCACCTGACCCGGGCCAAGGGGCTCGACCCAGACTCCCCGCGCGGCCTGCGCAAGATCACCCGGACGACCTGAGCGCCGTCTCCGCCAGGACCAATCCGCCGGCCAAACCGGAGAGCGGGCCCAGCCCGGGGCGAACGACGAACCCTGACTCGTGCTCGCGCAGACCCGGGTATCCGGCGAGCTCGATCGGCACCAGCTCCCCCACCTGCTCCACCAGGCCCGGCAGCTGGGAGACCCCTCCCCCCAGGATGATCCGCTCCGGGGCGAGGATGTACACCATGTCCCTGACCAGCTGGGTCAGATAGAAAGCCTCGAATTGGAGAGCCGCTGACAGCTCCTCGCCGGCGAGAAGCTCCGCTCTCGTCCCAAAGCGGCCCTCGATCGCCGGGCCGCTGGCCAGCCCCTCGAGACAATCCCCATGCAGCGGGCAGCCTCCCGGGTAGGGGTCATCCGGGTGACGTCGCACCGAGATGTGCCCCATCTCGGGATGACCCATGCCGTGCAACGGGTTTCCCCCGATCAGGGCGCCACCACCGACACCGGTCCCCACCGTGACATACACGATCGAATTGAGACCCTTGCCCGCCCCCCACTTCCACTCCCCCAGCGCCGCACCGTTGACATCGGTGTCGAGCCCGATCGGCACCCCCAGACCGTCTCGGAAAGGCCCGGCCACGTCGACCCCGCTCCAGCCGGTCTTGGGCGTCACCTTCATCCGGCCCTGGTCGGGATGGCCCGGTCTCAACTCGAGCGGTCCGAATGAAGCGATCCCCACCGCGTCGGGCGACGCTTCCGCCAGCCGCTCGATCACCAGTCCCAGGGTCTCGGCGGGGTCACTGGTGGGGATGGACAGTTCCCCGGTCAGGTCGTCGGGCGAGGAGCCGAAGGCACCGGAGGTCTTGGTCCCGCCCATCTCCACCGTGCCGTAGATCGCCAC
>DASUSU010000304.1:0-3194 GCA_036374915.1 Acidimicrobiia bacterium
GAGCCAGGTCATCGAGAGCTACATCATCTCGATGACCGAGGCCGCCTCCGATGTGCTCGAGGCCGCGGTGCTGGCGCGCGAGGCGGGCCTGGTCGACCTCCGACGTGGCATCGCCGAGATCGGGCTCGTCCCACTGGTCGAGACCATCGTCGACCTGCGCAACGCGGGGGAGCTGCTGGAAGACCTGTTCACCGACCCGCAGTACCGGCAGATACTGGCCCTCCGCGGCGGCAGCCAGGAGGTGGTCCTGGGGTACTCCGACTCGAACAAGGAAGGGGGGATCACCACCAGCCAGTGGGAGATCTACAAGGCGCAGCGGGCGATGAGAAACGTGGCCGAGGCTCACGGCGTCCATCTCCGGTTGTTCCACGGGCGGGGGGGCACCATCGGTCGTGGAGGTGGTCCGACCCATGCCGCCATCCTTGCTCAGCCATACGGAACCATCTCCGGCGACCTCAAGGTCACCGAGCAGGGAGAGGTGATCTCGGAGAAGTACGGCCACCCCGAGATCGCCGCCCGCAACCTCGAGCTGGCCCTGGCCTCGGTGCTGGAGTCGTCCCTGCTCCATCGCCGCTCCCGCAAGTCCAAGGACGTGCTCGACCGCTGGACCGAGGCGATGGACGCTCTCTCGACCGAGGCGTACTCGGCGTATCGGGAGTTCGTCGGTCACCCGAGCCTGGTCCCCTACTTCCTCACCTCGACCCCGGTGGAGGAGCTGGGACGGCTCAACCTGGGGAGCAGACCGTCGCGTCGACCCGGCGGGATCGGGGGGGTCGCCGACCTCCGGGCCATTCCCTGGGTGTTCGGGTGGACCCAGACCCGCCAGATCGTCCCCGGATGGTTCGGGGTGGGGACCGGGATCCAGGCTGCCCGCAAGGCGGGCTATGGCGACGTCCTCACCGAGATGGCCGAGGAATGGGGGTTCTTCCAGACCTTCCTCTCCAATGTCGAGATGACGCTGGCCAAGACCGACCTCGACATCGCCAACCGCTACGTGTCCAGCTTGGTGCCCGCGGAGCACCGCGGCTTGCTCGACCTGGTGCGCTCCGAGTACGAGCTCACCACCGAGGAGATCCTCGCCCTGCGTCGTGCCCCCGACCTGCTCGGCGATCTCCCCCTGCTGAAGCGGACCCTCGCTGTCCGCGACATCTACCTCGACCCGATCAACTATCTCCAGGTCTCACTCCTGGCCCGGAGCCGGGCCGGTGAGTCAGGAGACGAGTTGAGCCGCGCCCTGCTCCTAACCGTGAACGGCATCGCGGCCGGGATGCGAAACACCGGCTGAGCCTGCTCCCGGTGATTGCCCGAGCCGTAGGCTGGGCCCATGCTCACCCTCCTCGATCATCCCCTCGCCGCCGACCTGCTCGCGGTGCTGCGCAGCAAGGACACCGATCCTCCCGAGTTCCGTCAGATCACCGAGCGTCTCGGCTACCTACTGGTGGCGGAGGCGTTGTCCGACATGTCCACCGTCGACGTCGAGATCGAGACCCCCCTGGAGAAGACCACAGGCCAACACCTGCGTCGCCCGGTTGTGGCCGTGGCCGTTCTCAGGGCCGGTCTCGGGCTTCTCCAGTCGGTGCTCACCCTGGTCCCCGATGCCGCCATCGGCTTCGCCGGTGTGCAGCGCAACGAGGAGACGGCGGAGCCCATCGAGTACTACAACAAGTTCCCCCAGCTCTCCTCGGCCCGGGTGCTGATCCTCGAGCCGATGCTGGCCACGGGCGGCTCTCTCTCCTGGGCGATCGACAAGGTCAAGGAGAACGGGGCCAAGGACATCACCGCGGTCTGCGTGGTGACGGCACCGGAAGGCCTGGCGGTGATCGAGGAGAACCACCCCGACGTCCGCATCGTCTCCGCCGCCCTCGATCGCGAGCTCAATCCCAGTTACTACATCGCACCCGGGCTCGGGGACATGGGAGACCGGCTCTTCGGCACGCTGTGACTCACTTCGAGGAGGCGGTCCTCGACGTGATCGGCTCGCTGGGGCGGGGCGAGGTGGTCACCTACGGTGAAGTGGCGGATCAGGCCGGCTTTCCCGGTGCCGCCCGGGCCGTGGGCACGGTCCTCCGCAACTGCGAGGACGGGGTCCCCTGGTGGCGAGTTGTCGGGGCGGGCGGCTCGATTCGGACACCGCCCCGGGTGGGCCAGGCCGACCTGCTCAGGAAAGAGGGCGTCCGGGTGGTGGCGGGAAAGGTGGCGGTGGTCAGGAACCGTTGAGCCGTTCCCCGCATCAAACTGGTATGAACCGGAAAACACGTCTGAACACGATCGGATTGATCGGCGGGCTGGCCGTCCTGCTCGCAGCCTGTGGCTCGACGCCGCAGGTCACGGTCAACAACTCGGAGGGGACACACATGGGGATCTCGGTCACCGGCATGGGGGAGGTCACCGGCACACCCGACACGGTCGAAGTCGATCTGGGGGTCTCCGTGCTCGGCGAGACCGTGGACCAGGCGACCGCCACCGCGGCAGAGCGGGCGGACGCCGTGATCGCAGCCCTCACCTCCAACGGGGTTGCCGAGGAGGACATCACCACCACCGACTACTCGATATACCCCGAATACGACTATTCGGGGAATCAGGAGCGACTGGTCGGCTACCGGGTAACCAACACGGTCCGGGCCAAGATACGGGACCTCGACACGACCGGCACGGTCCTCGACGCCGCCACCGCGGCCGCAGGTGACGAGGCACGGGTCAGCGGCCTTCGCTTCAGCCTCGAGGACAACGCCGAGCTGGTCTCGGCGGCTCGGGAGGCGGCCTGGGCCGACGCCCTGGCCAAGGCGACCCAACTCGCAGAGTTGTCCGGCCAGACGCTGGGCCCGGCCACGTCGATAACCGAGACGGTGAGCACTCCCCCGGTCCCGATCCCCTATGCCGAGGACGCCGCCGGCGCCGAGAGGGTCACCACCCCGATCCAGCCGGGTACATCCGCAGTCACCATCACACTTCAGGTCGAGTTCGGGTTCGAGGGCTGAGCCGCCGCCCGGCGCGGGGGAATATCGGGCTCGGCGATATCCTTTCCCTCCCGCAAGGGGGCTCGATGAACGATCATTCACTACGCATCTACGACTCGATGCTCGGGTTGCTCTCCAACGCGGAGAACCCGACTCCCCTGGTTCGTCTCAACCAGATATCCGGGTTCGAGCACACCGAGGTCTACGTCAAACTGGAGTGGTACAACCCGTTCGGCT
>DASUSU010000305.1:0-9770 GCA_036374915.1 Acidimicrobiia bacterium
AGTGCACGATCTCCCGATCGAGGTGCTCGACGATCCGGTGTGGGCCCGATCGGGTCACAAGCAGAAGGGGCGGGACGGTTGCCGGGTCCCCATCCCGTGGAGCAGGGACGGGTCGTCGTTCGGTTTCGGCGTCGACGGGAGCTGGCTGCCCCAGCCCGAGGAGTGGGGCGGGCTCTCGGTCGAGGCACAGGATGGGGTGCCGGGATCGACCCTGGAGATGTATCGCAGCGCGCTCCGTCTCCGCAGCGAGCATCTCGTCGGCGACGAGAGCCTGGAATGGGTCGACTCCGGCCCCACGACCATGACCTTCAGGCGCGGAGGCGGTGTCACCGTGGTGGTTAACTTCGGTCAGGACCCGATTGCCCTGCCCATGGGTGAGGTCCTGCTGTCGAGTAGCGACCTGGTCGGTGGGCGGCTGCCCCCCGACTCGGCGGCGTGGGTGGCGACTGCGCCCACCGACGGGTCTCCGGCCTGAGACATGCTTCCACGGCCGGTCAGACACCTGAAGCGGGAACGTTGATAACCTCGGCCCATGATCGACTTCAGGCAGTACATCGGTGGGGAATGGGTCGATGCCCGAGGCGGAGGGACCTGGGACCTGGTCAACCCGGCCACCGAGGACGTCATCGAGCAGATCCCGTTCGGGGACGGCGATGACGCCGAAGCCGCCATCGATGCCGCCGCCGACGCCTTTGCCCAGTGGTCACATCTGACCCCCTATCAGAGAGGGGCGATCCTGGAGCAGGCGGCAACGATCATCGAGGCCAATCTCGACGAGTTCGCCCGTATCACCACCGAGGAGTCGGGAAAGCCGCTGGCTCAGTCCAAGGCGGAGTGGGGGACGGCGCCCAACCAGTTCCGCTGGGCTTCGGGCGAGGCACAGCGTCTCTACGGGCGGTGGATCCCCTCCCGGATCGCCAACCGGCGGATCGACGTGACCTATCAGCCTCTGGGAGTGGTCGGGGTGATCACCGCCTGGAACTTCCCGGTGTACAACCAGACCAGGGCGATCTCGTCGGCGCTGGCCGCCGGGTGCACCGTCGTGGCCAGGCCCTCGGAGTTCACGCCCCGTTCGGCAATGCTGGTCGCTCACGCACTGGCCGAGGCCGGCCTGCCCCCGGGGGTGCTCAACGTCGTCAACGGAGACCCGGAGCCGATGGGTCAGGTGATGCTCGACGACAAGCGTCTCAAGAAGATCCAGTTCACCGGATCGACCCGGGTGGGGCGGCTCCTGATGGACGGCGCCTCGCGCACGGTGACCCGGCTCTCCCTGGAACTGGGAGGCAACGCTCCGGTCCTGGTGTTCCCCGATGCCGGTGACATCGCCGCCGTGGCCCGTAGCGCGATGAGGACCAAGGTGCGCAACAACGGTCAGGTGTGCATCGCCCCGCAACGCTTCTACGTCCACGAATCGGTGGTCGAGGAGTTCAGCGACAGCGCAGTGGCCACCGCCGAGCAGCAGGTGGTGGGCAACGGTCTCGACCCGGAGACCACCGTCGGGCCCTTGATCAATGCCCGCCAGCGCGACCGGGTGGTGGACCTGGTCTCGGCCAGCGTCGATCAGGGGGCGAGGGTCCTCACCGGCGGGGAGCGGCCCGACACGGCCGGGTACTTCTACCAGCCGACGGTGCTCACCGATGTGAAGCCCGGAGTTCCCGTCCACGAGGAGGAGATATTCGGCCCGGTGATGCCGGTCGTCTCCTTCGACGACATCGACGACGCCATCGCCGTGGCCAACGCCACCGATTACGGGTTGGCCGCCTACGTCTACACCCGCGACCTGGCCACCGCGTTCAAGGTGAGCGAGGAGCTCGAGTTCGGAATGGTGGGGATCAACGACTGGCACCCGAGCACACCCGAAGCGCCTTTCGGCGGCGTCAAGCAATCGGGTCTGGGCCGGGAGTCCGGTCTGGAAGGACTCCACGAGTACGTCGAGCCCAAGACCAGGTATTTCGGGGGCATGGGGTGAGGTTCGCGGCCCCGAGGAGTCGCTGATGCCCCGCCTGGTCCGCAGCGCCGACCTGCCCAACCTGACCTCGACCCGTGACACCCGCGATCGCGTCGACCTGGTCACCGAGGAGATGTTCGACACCACGGACCTCCGGGCCGACAGGATCACGTATCACCCCGGCGATACCGCCGCCGCCCACAGACACCCGGGCGCCAAGCACTTCTTCTTCGTGCTCCAGGGACGTGGTTTGCTCCATGCCGGTGAGGAAGAGATCGAGCTCGCCGCGGGCGATGTCGCACTGGTCTACGAAGACGAGGTCCATTGGTTCGAGAACCCCCACGACGAGGAGTTCTCCTTCATCGAGCTGTGGGTGCCCGCGCCCAGCGAGACGATCTGGGTCTCGGATGACCAGTGTCGTTGGGCCCCGGTGAGCGCGAGCAACCCGGTCGGGTAACCCGTATAGCCCGCCAGCCCGGTTAGCCTGGGTTCTGCCGCACCGACCGGGAGGCCAGCGTTTTCGACGCTCCACGGTGATCCACGGCATTCTCATCCGGTCAGACCGCCTCTTCTGCCGATCTCGCAACCAGCACGACCTGTGCCGGCATCGAGGGAGATCGACAACTGACCCGACAGCCCCCATGACGGGGCGGAGAGACACCTATGACCACCTTTGCCGAGCTCGGCCTGCCCGAGCCCCTGATTGCCACGCTGAGCCGACGCGGCATAGACAGGCCCTTTCCCATCCAGGAGATGACCATCCCCGACGTCCTGGCCGGCCGTGACGTGGCGGGCGGGGCGCCCACCGGATCGGGCAAGACCCTGGCCTTCGGTCTGCCCGCCCTGGCCCGACTCGGACGGGGAAGGAGCCGCAGACCGCGCGGTCTGATCCTGTCGCCGACCCGGGAGCTTGCCGACCAGATCCTGGCCGAGCTGCAACCCCTGGCCAAGGCGGCCGGTCGCTCGCTGGCGGCCGTGTACGGCGGTGTCCCCTACGGAAAGCAGCGATCCAGGCTTCAGCAGGGTGTCGACCTCCTGGTGGCCTGCCCGGGCCGTCTCGAAGACCTGATCGAACAGGGCGTGGTCGATCTGGGCGATGTCGATCTGGTCGTGGTCGACGAAGCGGATCGCATGGCGGACATGGGGTTCCTCCCCGCGGTCAAGCGACTGCTCGACATGACCTCTCGCGACCGTCAGACGATCCTGTTCTCGGCCACGCTCGACGGCGACGTCAAGGTGTTGACCGAGAGGTATCAGCGCAGCCCGGTGCGTCATCTGTCCGATGTCCAGGAGGACGCGGCCAGCGACGCCGAGCACCACTTCTGGAAGGTGGAACGGGCGGACCGGCCGGCACATGTCGCCCATCTGGTGGCTGCCGCCAACCCGTCGATCATCTTCACCCGGACCAGGCACGGAGCGGATCGCCTCGCCAAGCAACTCGACCGTGCCGGGGTGCAGGCGGTGGCATTGCACGGGGGCCGCTCACAGCCCCAGCGCAACCGGGCCCTCAAAGAGTTCATGAGCGGGCGGGTGGCTGCCCTGGTCGCCACCGATGTCGCTGCTCGCGGGATTCACGTCGAAGGTGTGGCCAGCGTGGTCCACTACGACCCGCCGGAAGACGAGAAGGCCTACGTGCACCGCTCCGGCCGCACCGCCCGAGCCGGCGCCAGCGGCATGGTCGTGTCGTTGCTCGAAGCGAGCCAGGTGAGGGCAGCGCGTCGTCTCCAGCACGCCCTCGGGATCGACTCCCCGGTGGTGGATCGGCCGAATCCAATGGCAGGCGGGCCCACGTCTGCTCCCCGTGAAAGACGTCCCGGGGAGAGTCCGGCGCCGACCCGGCCCGGCGGCTCGATCTATGTGGGGAACCTGCCCTACACCGTCACCGACCAGGACCTGGCCCGCATCTTCGGACGGTTCGGCGAGGTGGGGTCGGCCACGGTGATCACCCACCGTGACTCGGATCGATCACGCGGCTTCGGGTTCGTCGACATGTCGCACGCCACCGTCGACGCCGCCATCTCGGGTCTGAACGGCTCGATGATGTCCGGGCGCCGGCTCAAGGTCAGGGCGGCGCGAAGCCCGGCCTGAGCCCATCTAACGTTGCCCGGTGACTCAGACGACGGCGGTCGAGCCGTGGAAACTCGTTCTCATCGGTCTCGCTGCCGGTCTCCTCTCCGGAGGTTTTGGCGTCGGCGGTGGGATAGTCCTGGTGCCGCTGCTCCTGGCGGTGCGGATGGACCGGCATCGAGCTCATGCCACTTCACTCGCCAGCATCTTCCCCATCGCCGTGGCGGGGGCGATCTCGTTCGGGCTCTCCGGTGAGGTGGATTACGGCCTCGGGGTTGCCGTCGGCCTCGGCGGAGTGGTCGGTTCGATGATCGGGGCGTCGCTGATGGACCGTCTCAGCACCCGCTCGTTGGCCATCTTCTTTGGTTTGGTGATCCTCGCCGCCGGTATCCGGATGATCTTCAGCACCGATCCTCTCCCCGGATCGGCCAACTTCGGCGACGTCGTCCTGGTCCTGATCGCATTCGGCATCGGGCTCCTCTCCGGCTTCTTCGGTGGCGTGGCCGGGATCGGGGGTGGGATCGTCATCGTCCCGGCGACGGTTCTGCTGCTCGGCATCAGCCAGCACGCTGCCCAGGGCACCTCGCTGCTGGCGATCATCCTCACCTCGATCGCGGCCACGACCATCAATCGGAAGAACCGGCGAGTCGACCTGAGGGATGCGGTCATCGTAGGGATGGGTGGTGTGGCGGGATCGGTGTTCGCCTCGCAGGTGGCTCTGGGCGTGGACGGCGATCTCCTCTCCGCCCTCTTCGGCGGCTTCGCCGTGCTCATCGCCATCCGCACCCTCTACCGAGCGTTCACCGTCCAGCCCCGACCGGCGTAGATCCGTCAGGCGATGGTGACGCCCCCGGAGCGGAGCTCTTCGAGCGCTTTCTCACCGTCTCCCGGCTCGAGATCGACGGCTGCGCTGGCTTGGGCGACCACGGAGGTCTGGAAGTCGGCGGCAGCATCGAGGGCGGTCGCCTTGACACAGACGTCGAGAGCCAGGCCGACAACCACCACCCGTTCTATCTCCCGCTCCTGGAGCATCCCCCGCAGCGGAGTCGGGATCTCGGCTCCGGTCACCGCGTCCCGCATGGTGAACCCGGAGTAGCCGTCCTCGCCGTTCGACCCCTTTCGGACCACCGGGCCTGCCACTTCGAGCCCGGGATGAAGCTCGGCCCCCCAGGTGTCCTTCACGCAGTGGACGGGCCAGATGCCGCCGTCCTTCTCGAAATGAGGCGTCGATTCGGGGTGCCAGTCCTGGGTGTAGACAACGAAGGCCCCGGCGGAAAGGGCCCGCATCACCTCGATGTTGACTCGAGGCACCACTGCCTCGCCTCCCGTCACGTACAGACTTCCACTCGGGTCGGCGAAGTCGTTCTGGACGTCGACGACGACCAGGGCGGTGTGCTTGTCGTAGCTGATCACGATGTTGGAGGCTACCGGCCGCAATAGGCTGGACTGGATGGGAATCTCCCGTGGCGCCCTCCTCACCGACCAGTACCAGCTGACCATGGCCCAGCTCTACTTTCGCCATGGTCTGCACGAGCGTGAGGTCCGCTTCGAGCACTTCTTCCGCCGTTACCCGGACTACGGGGAGCACGAGGCCGGGTACGCCATCAACGCCGGCTGGGGCTGGCTGGGGCGGTGGGCGGACCGGGCACGCTTCGGGGAGGCGGAAAGGGAGGCGCTCCGATCGCACCGGGTCGAAGGGCACCGGCTGTTCGCCGACGACTTCGTCGACTGGCTGGGTGGTCTGACCTGGGATGCACTCCGCTATCAAGCAATCCCCGAGGGCAGGGTGGCCCACGCCAACGTCCCACTCACCGTGGTCGAAGGCCCCCTCGCCGCGGCGCAGATCCTGGAGACACCGCTGCTCAACCACCTCAACTTCCACACCCTGATCGCCACCAAGGCGTCGCGGGTGGTGGAGGCGACCCGGGGTGGCGCGGTCCTCGAATTCGGCCTGCGCCGGGCACCCGACGAGGGTGGGATCGCCGCCACCAGGGCGGCGCTCATCGGAGGTGCCAACGCCTCGTCCAATGTCGGCATATCACACGAGATGGGCGTGCTCCCCCAGGGCACCCACGCCCATTCCATGGTCCAGGTGTTCATGACGCTGGGCGAGGGCGAATTGGGCGCCTTTCGCGCCTATGCCGAGTTGTACCCCGACGACTGCATCCTGTTGGTGGACACCATCGACACTCTCGAGTCGGGGATGCCCAACGCGATCAAGGTGTTCGAGGAGTTGAAGCAGAAGGGCCATCGCCCGGTCGGGGTTCGCCTCGACTCCGGTGACCTCGCCCATCTCTCGGTGCGGGCCTCACAGATGCTGGACAAGGCCGGTTTCGACGAGGCGCGCATCGTGCTCTCCAGCAGTCTCGACGAGTTGACCATCTTCCAGATCCTCACCCAGATCGGGGACGAGGCGCCGAGATACGGCGCCGACGCCGATCGAGTCATCGGCCGGCTCCTCTACGGGGTCGGGACCAAGATGGCCACCTCCGACGGCCGGCCCTACCTGGACGGGGTGTACAAACTGGTCGCAGTCGTCGACGGGGGAGACTGGCAACCGGCGATCAAGGTGTCCGACACCCCGGCCAAGATCGTGAACCCGGGGCGAAAGCGGGTTCACCGTCTCTACGACCGTCGCGGGCTGGCCACCGTCGACCTGATGTCGTTGCACGACGAGGACCTCGAGCTCCCGCTCGAGGTCCTACACCACCACGAGTTCGGCGTCACCCGCGTCCTCGACGAGGCCAAGGTCTCCACGACCGAGGAGTTGTTAGAGGAGACGGATCTCGGGGCCCCTGGCGACGACCCCGCGGTTGTCGCCGAGGCGAGGAAGCGAAGGGTCGCCGACCTAGAGCGTCTCGATCCCGGGGTGAAGCGCCTGGTCAACCCGCACGTCTACCACGTATCCGTGACCAGGGCGCTTTCCGAGTTGAAGGCTCGGCTCATCGCCGAGACGGTCTAGCCGGACTGGTCGGAGTCCTCCGAGGGCGTACCGTCCTCCGCCTCGATGCTCGGGGTGGGCGTGTCCTTGGGGAGGACGACGGGAAGCAGCACTGCCACCCCGATCGCCAAGAGCAGGACCGGCCAGAACCAGCCGCCGAGGTCGGTGAGCACGTCGACCACGTCCACCGGTGTCTGCGGTATGAGGAAGGCGAGACCGAGCAGCGTGATCACCAGCCCCGAGACGAATGAGATGGGGTCGAATCTGTGTGTCTTCATGATGTGAACCTCCGTTCAGCGGTTGGTGACCGAGATGTTGCCGACGTCGCCGCTGACGTCGAGCTCGACGGTCCCCAGCGAGCCGGGCTCGTCGAAGCTCAGGGTCGGGTTCCCGATGCCGGCGCTGACCCGGTCCAGGACCGTGACCTGGCCGACGTCGAGAGACGCCTCGCCGACCAGCCCGACCCCGTCGGGCACGATGACCTCGATGCTTCCTGCATCGACGCTGAGATCGAGGTCGATGCTCTGCCCGTCCCAGGGGAGCCGGCGCAGATCGACGACCAGGTTGCCCACGTCGATGCTGTACGAGCCTTCGAGCTCGGCGAAGGAGGCGGGGCGAATGGTGCGGTCGAAGTTGTCCGAGTTCCAGTTGTACTCGAATACCGGTGAGAAGAGCATGGTCGGGACCATGACCACCCCGAGCAGGATCAGCCATCTCGCCCTTCCGATGAAACCGCCGGCGACGAGACCGAGACCGAGGATGGTGACGGCCAGAGCCATGTAGTGGCGGGGTTGTGGCTCGAGGTCGAACATGGTGATGTTGTCCAGGATGGCGAGGATGCCGAGGCCGACCAGGATCACCCCGATGGTGATACGACCCAGATACGACTGTTCCTTGGGCACGTACACCTTGGGAGGGAGGATGGGCGGCGTCGGCGCCGCCGGGGGAGGGGGAAGCACGGCGCCCGCCCCGGCCTCGTTCGGCGCAGCCGGGGAGAAGGCAGATGTCGGAGCGGCGCTCGTCGGGGCGGGCGTCGGGGTGGGCCCCCCGTCATCGGGGCCGGGCTGGTTGACCAGGCGGGGGAGATCCCCTGTGTAGAGGAGGATGCCCACCACCAGCAGCCCGACCGCCCAGACGATCCCTCCGGAGAGGAAGGTGAAGTTGTCGAGCAGGATCAAGACGGCAAGGAAGACCAGTCCGATCCCGAACCAGGACCGGGAGGTCGAAGCCCGGGAGAAGAATCGCTCGGCGGGGGCCTCGGGCTCTTCCTCCGACCGGATCAGAAACCAGCCGGCGGCGTATAGGGCCAGTCCGAGCCCGCCTCCGAAGGAGAGAAGGACGAGGAGGATCCTGACCCACACCACGGGTATGTCGTAACGGTTGGAGACGCCCTGGGCGACGCCTGCGATCATGCGTCCTGCCCTCGGGCGAACCAGTTCGGGCGCCCTGGTCGGGGGCGCCGTCTCGGTGGTTGTGTTGCTCTGTTCCATGAGCACGAGTCGACCCGAATGCGGCGACTCGTTCAATCGGGGACGACCCTGACCGCACCCCGAACATCTCGGGGATGTCCCCGATTGAGGTAGAGGCCGCCGCCCGCGATCATCTTCTTCATCAGCAGGATCCCGAGTCTCAGGTTTCGCCGGCGTGGGCGCGACCGTGTCGTGGCCGGTGTCGCCGGTGGGCTGGCCGATGCGCTCGGCATCAGCGACGGGTTCGTCCGGGCCGCTTTCGTGACTCTGACCATGGTGTGGGGTCTCGGTGTCCTCGTCTACCTGGGAATGTGGCTGATGGAGATGGACCGGGTCGAGGACGTCGACCCGGTGGAGGTGGCGCCTCATCAGGCGGTGGGGCTGGCGATAGCGTTCGCCGGATTCCTCCTCCTGCTCGGCTCGGCCGGGTGGTGGCCGTCGAATGCCCTCGTCCTCACCGTGGGGGCGCTCTCCTTCGGGACCGCCGCCCTCACCGATCGCAACATGCAAGGGCCGCTGGCCGCATTGGTCGACCCCACCGTCGAGCGCCCGGGACGGCTTCGCATGCTGGTCGGTGTCGGTCTCCTCATCGGCGGTCTTGCCGTGTTCTCGGCCAATGTCGGGCCGATATACGAGATCGGGCCGGTCCTGCTCGCCGTCGCCCTGACCGGGATCGGGATCCTGGTCGCATTCGGCCCCTGGGTGACCCGGCTCGCCCGCGACCTGGGCACCGAGCGGAGGGAGAGGATCCGCCAGGAGGAGAGGGCCGAGATGGCAGCCCATCTCCACGACTCGGTGCTGCAAACCCTGGCCCTGATCCAGCGCAGCGACGACCCGGCCCGAATGTCGATCCTGGCCCGGCATCAGGAGTCCGAGCTGCGCGATTGGCTGTACGGGAACGCCCCGCTCGATGGGGCGGACCTGGTGTCGACTGCGCTGCGAGAGGCGGCCCGTCGAATCGAAGCCGACCACCAGGTGCCGATCGACGTGGTGGTGGTGGGTGACCACCCGCTGAACGAGACGACCAAGGCCCTGCTCGGGGCGGCCAGCGAGGCGATGGTGAACGCGGCCAAACACTCCGGGGCGGAGCGGGTCTCGCTCTACTTCGAGGCCGAGAACGACGAATTGGTGGTGTACGTGACCGATCAGGGCAAGGGCTTCGAGCCGGCCGGAGTGGCCGGTGATCGGCGCGGGATCGTCCAGTCGATCAGGGCGAGGGTGGAACGAGCCGGGGGAGTGGTGGCCATCGTCAGCGAGCCGGGGGAGGGCACCGAGGTCGTGCTGAGGATGCCGGTGAGCACCGGATGAGCGTCAGGGTCTATCTGGTCGACGACCATCGGCTCTT